>NZ_SWAW01000060.1:0-3151 GCF_005096345.1 Guyparkeria sp. SB14A
GAACGTGCTCAGCACTTACCCAGATGGCTGCATGACTACAATTGGCACCGGCAACATGGCAGCCTTGACCATAAACCGCCCATCAGCGTCCTTGGGTTACCCGAGGACAACCTCATGAGACTCCACAACTAGGGAAACTCTGCACGAATGCCATACCGCTCTGCGTGCCTCGAGCCGGGCAGATGCAAGGCGCTCGTCCGCCGCGGAAAAGTCATTCTCTTTCCAAGAACGACAACACAGCAGATGCCCGGCTCAAGGCGCGCCCGTCGGGGCTTGGCGAGTCGCCCGTGCTCCGCGTTGCGATGTCTTGACGTGGCCACCGGCACGCCGGCGACATCGCGCCTTGATCACGAACGACTCGCCAAGCCAGAGTGGCATGGCATTCGTGCAGAGTTTCCTTAGCATTCAGCATCCCGAATCCGATTTAAGAAAGGAGAGCGTGCATGAGCGACCAGCCGACCGATCCGCGCCGCCGCCATTCCGCCCCGGTGGTCGATGGCATCAACAAGTCCGCCAGCCGCGCGATGCTGCGCGCGGTGGGGTTCCAGGACGAGGACTTCACCAAGCCGCAGGTCGGCATCGCCTCGACCTGGAGCCAGGTCACCCCCTGCAACGCCCACATCGACAAGCTCGCCGATGCGGCCCGCACCGGCGCGGATTCCGCCGGCGGCAAGGGCGTGATCTTCAACACCATCACCATCTCCGATGGGATTGCCAACGGCACCGAGGGGATGAAGTACTCGCTGGTCTCGCGCGAGGTGATCGCCGATTCCATCGAGACGGTCGCCGGCTGCGAGGGCTTCGACGGGCTGGTCGCGATCGGCGGCTGCGACAAGAACATGCCCGGCTGCCTGATCGGCATGGCCCGCCTCAACCGCCCGTCGGTGTTCGTCTATGGCGGCACCATCCTGCCGGGCAAGTGCCACACCGACATCGTCTCGGTGTTCGAGGCCGTCGGCGCCTACACGAAGGGCGAGATCGACCTGCCCCGCCTGGAGGACATCGAGAAGACCGCCATCCCGGGCCCCGGCTCCTGCGGTGGCATGTACACCGCCAACACCATGGCCTCGGCAATCGAGGCACTCGGCATGAGCCTGCCGGGCAGCTCGGCGCAGAATGCGGTCTCCGAGGAGAAGCGCGCCGACAGCGAGGCGGCCGGCGCGGCGGTGCTCGAGTTGTTGGCGCGTGACATCAAGCCGCGTGACATCATGACCCGCGAGGCCTTCGAGAACGCCATCACGGTGACGATCGCCCTGGGCGGCTCGACCAACGCGGTGCTGCACCTGCTGGCGATGGCCAACGTGGTCGACGTGCCGCTGACGCTGGATGATTTCACCGAGATCGGCCGGCGCGTGCCGGTGCTCGCCGATCTGCGCCCCTCCGGGCACTACATGATGAGCGAGCTGGTGGAGATCGGCGGCATCCTGCCGCTGATGAAGATGCTGCTCGACGCCGGGCTCTTGCACGGCGACTGCCTGACCGTCACCGGCAAGACACTGGCCGAGAACCTGGCCGACGTCACGCCCTACCCGGATAACCAGCAGATCATCGCCCCGCTCGACGCCCCGCGGAAGGCCGACAGCCACCTGCGCGTGCTCAAGGGCAACCTCGCGCCGGAGGGTGCCGTGGCCAAGATCACCGGCAAGGAAGGCACGCGCTTCTCCGGCACCGCGCGGGTGTTCGGCTCCGAGGAGGAGGCCCAGGCGCGCATCCTCGACGGCACGGTCACCGCCGGCGACGTGGTGGTGATCCGCTACGAGGGCCCGCGTGGCGGGCCGGGCATGCGCGAGATGCTTTCGCCCACCTCGGCGATCATGGGCCGCGGGCTCGGCAAGGAGGTGGCGCTGATCACCGACGGACGCTTCTCCGGGGGCAGCCACGGCTTCGTCGTCGGCCACATCACCCCCGAAGCCTTCGACGGCGGGCCGATCGCGCTGGTCGAGGACGGCGACACCATCACCATCGATGCCGTGGCCGACACCATCGAGGTGCACGTCGAGCCCGACGAACTCGAGCGCCGCCGCGCCAACTGGCAGCGCCCGGCGCCAAACTACCCCCGCGGCGTGCTGGCAAAATACGCGAAGACCGTCAGCTCGGCCTCCACCGGCGCGGTCACCGACCTGCCCGACTGAACCAAATCCACGAGGACCATTCCGATGAGCCTGACCGTCTACCTTTCCGGCGAGATCCACACCGACTGGCGCGAACAGATCGAGCAGGGGGCGAAGGACGCCTGCCTCGACATCCAGTTCACCCGCCCAGTCACCGACCACGCCGCGAGCGACGCCGCCGGCGACCTGCTCGGCGAGGAAGACAAGCAATTCTGGCGCGACCACAAGTCGGCCAAGGTCAACGCCATCCGCATCAAGACCCTGCTCGAACAGGCCGACGTCGCCGTGGTGCGCTTCGGTGACAAGTACAAGCAGTGGAACGCCGCCTTCGACGCCGGCTACTGCGCTGCGCTGGGCACGCCCTACATCACCCTGCACGACGAGGACATCGTCCACCCCCTCAAGGAAGTCGACGCCGCCGCCATGGCCTGGGCGACCACCCCGGAGCAGGTGGTCGGCATTCTCAAGCACGTGATGCGGGATTAACTCGCTGATTTCCTCTTTCTCCTGTGCGTTCAAAAAGAAAGGCAGCTGAGATTCTCAGCTGCCTTTCTGCTTTTGATGCCGTTAGAGAATCAGTGGCAATGAACGATTCCAGTACTGTTCTCCATGTGGCAACACTGCCCCGGAGGGGAGCTTTTCCGGCATCCGCCTCCGTGCTCCAAGACTTCAGCACCCTTGTACGTTGGCACCGATGTCCCAGCGACGGCCACGTTACCCAACCCCATGGACAGCATCCCCGCGGTAAAAACCATAAGCATCGTTTTCATCTCGCTCCCTCCTTGCTAGAAGCGTCTTGACGTTAGCACGCTCATACGGAAACACGCATGTATTTATTCTTAAACAGGAAACGAGGGACCAGAGCCAAACATTGATGCTTCCACCGGGACGCACGGCGATAACACTCACCACAATCTATGGCCTGCTCCCCGATCGCAAGCCCCGGTGGGGTGGTGGATAATCAGGTTGCGTCAATCTATTCGGCCTCCTCGTGGAGCGGTTCAGTGCTCCGGGCCTCGATGGAGAAATCCGCGCCTGTC
>NZ_SWAW01000061.1:0-2536 GCF_005096345.1 Guyparkeria sp. SB14A
CGCCGGCCGGATCGGCGTCGTGCCGATCCGGTCCAGCCCTTGTAAAGGGCGACGGCCCTTCACGGCGGACGGCGCCTTGCATCTGGGCCCTTGGAGGTCCCGCAGAGACGTCATCGAATCGTGCAGACCTTCCCTAAGCAAGCTCGGATGCGGGCTGGCGGCGCACCTCGGCCGGGCGGGGGGAATCGGTATAATGCCGGCCATCTCGGGCAGGGTCGGCCATGACCATTTGCCCCCCACGCATCCAGCCAGGAGAGAACACATGGGCTTCGAGAAGATCACCATCCCCGAGGGCGACAAGATCACCGTCACCGCCGACGGCACGCTGACCGTGCCGGATCGGCCGATCATCCCGTTCATCGAGGGTGACGGCATCGGTATCGACGTCACGCCGGTGATGAAAAAGGTCATCGACGCGGCCGTCGAGAAGGCCTACGGCGGCAAGCACCAGATCGCCTGGATGGAGGTCTACGCCGGCGAGAAGTCCACGGAAGTCTACCCGGACGGCAGCGGCCTGCCGGCCGAGACCATGGAGGCGATCCGCGACTACGTGGTTTCGATCAAGGGCCCGCTGACCACGCCGGTCGGCGGCGGCTTCCGCTCGCTGAACGTCGCCCTGCGCCAGAAGCTCGACCTGTACGTCTGCCTGCGCCCGGTGCGCTATTTCACCGGCACGCCCAGCCCGGTCAAGCACCCGGAGAAGACGGACATGGTCATCTTCCGCGAGAACTCCGAGGACATCTACGCCGGCATCGAGTGGGCCGCGGGCACCCCGGAAGTGAAGAAGGTGATCGACTTCCTGCAGGACGAAATGGGCGTCGAGAACATCCGTTTTCCGGAGAGCTCGGGCATCGGTATCAAGCCGGTCTCCGAGGACGGCACCAAGCGCCTGGTGCGCCGCGCGATCGAGTACGCGATCACCAACGACCGCGAGTCGGTCACCCTGGTGCATAAGGGCAACATCATGAAATTCACCGAAGGCGCCTTCAAGAACTGGGGCTACGAACTGGCGAAGGAAGAGTTCGGCGCCGAGCCGCTCGACGGCGGCCCGTGGATGAAGCTCAAGAACCCCAACACCGGCCGGGACATCGTCATCAAGGACTCGATCGCCGATGCCTTCCTGCAGCAGATCCTGCTGGTGCCGGAAGAGTACGACGTGGTCGCCACCCTGAACCTCAACGGTGACTACGTCTCGGATGCGCTGGCCGCGCAGGTCGGCGGCATCGGCATCGCGCCGGGCGCGAACCTCTCCGACACCGTCGCCATGTTCGAGGCCACCCACGGCACCGCCCCGGACATCGCCGGCAAGGATCTCGCGAACCCCTCGTCGGTCATCCTGTCGGCCGAGATGATGCTGCGCCACCTCGGCTGGACCGAGGCCGCCGATGCCGTCATCAAGGCGATGGAAGGCGCGATCGCCAGCGGCAACGTCACCGGCGATCTCGCCCGCCTGATGGACAAGCCCAACCAGATCGGCTGCAAGGCGTTTGGTGAGGAGCTGATCCGCCAGATGGGTTGATCCGCTTTGCGGCATCTTGCCGCCAGGTGAAAAACGAGCAGGCGCGTCCGGGTATTTCCGGGCGCGCCTGCTACGCTTCTGAGGCAGGAAAATTGCCTGCGCCGTTCCCCAGGAGGCGCGCCATGGAACCCCTCATCGACGCCAGTGCCGTCTGTCCCTACTGCGGCGAGCCGGTCGACTTCTCGATCGACACCAGCGCCGGCGAGCAGACCTTCGTCGAGGACTGCAGCGTCTGCTGCCAGCCGATCGTGGTGACCATCAAGTGGACCGCCGAAGGCCCCACGCTGGAGTTGCACCAGGAAAACGAATGAAGCGCTTGGCCGTCTGGAGGGCGGTTCATCGCGCGTGTTACCATCTCGCCGCCTCCCGACTGCCCATGTAGCTCAGCTGGATAGAGCAACCGCCTCCTAAGCGGTAGGTCGCAGGTTCGAATCCTGCCTTGGGCGCCAGACATCCTGTTTGACGTGTCCAGCCCCGCCGGAATCGGCGCAAGTAATACACATCCATGTCACATGCGCCTGACACAGTCACCACGTGGCTGGCCGCTGATCGTTTCTTGATCCCAGCGCCAACCATGAGCGGATACCTGCCTCCTTCAGGTGCTCCCTCGAGACCGCTCTCGCTTGGTGATTTTTCTCTCACTCCTTGTTGCCCCGCCTCGTGCGGGGTTTTCTAATGGAATGGCCTGCTCCCACCCTATTACGCTGTTTGGAGGAACAACCGAACGGCGATGAAGGAGGAACAGACCTATGTCTATCAAAACGCTTGGTATCGATCTTGGCAAGACCTCGATGCACATCGTGGGGCTGGATGCGTTCGGCAAGCCGGTTCATCGCAAGAAGCTCACCCGCACGGCCCTGATTCGCTTCCTCTCCAACCTGGCGCCGTGTCGGGTCGCCATGGAGTCCTGCGCCGGCTCGCATGACATCGCCCGCAAGGCCGATGCCATGGGACACGATGCCGTGTTGCTCCCTGCCCAGTTCGTCCGGCCCTATACCAAGGGTCAGAAGAACGACA
>NZ_SWAW01000062.1:0-2511 GCF_005096345.1 Guyparkeria sp. SB14A
GATGTGCATCGAGGTCTTGCCAAGATCGATACCAAGCGTTTTGATAGACATAGGTCTGTTCCTCCTTCATCGCCGTTCGGTTGTTCCTCCAAACAGCGTAATAGGGTGGGAGCAGGCCATTCCATTAAAAAACCCCGCCAATGGCGGGGTTTCCGGTAAGCGGTGTCCGGCCCGACGGGACGGGGCAACCGGTCTTACATCATGCCGGGCATGCCGCCCATGCCGCTCATGTCGGCCGGCGGGGTGCCGCCGTCGTCCTTGCTCGGCAGCTCGGCGATCATGCACTCGGTGGTGATCATCAGGCCGGCAACCGACGCGGCGTTTTGCAGCGCGGTACGGGTGACCTTGGTCGGGTCCAGGATGCCCATCTCGACCATGTCGCCGTACTCGCCGTTGGCGGCGTTGTAGCCGTAGTTGCCCTCGCCCTGGCGTACGCCTTGGACGACGACGGACGGCTCGCCACCGGAGTTGGAGACGATGAAGCGCAGCGGATCTTCCATGGCGCGCAGGGCGATGGAGATACCGGTCTGCTGGTCGACGTTCTCGCCCTTGAGCTCGCCCAGGCTGGACAGCGCGCGGATCAGCGCGACGCCGCCACCCGGGACGATGCCTTCCTCGACGGCGGCACGGGTGGCGTGCAGCGCGTCGTCGACACGATCCTTCTTCTCCTTCATCTCGACTTCGGTCGCGGCACCGACCTTGATGACGGCAACGCCGCCGGCCAGCTTCGCGATGCGCTCCTGGAGCTTCTCCTTGTCGTACTCGGAGGAGGTGTTCTCGATCTGGGCGCGGATCTGCTCGACGCGGGTCTCGATGTCGTCCTTGGTGCCGGAGCCATCGATGATGGTGGTGTTCTCCTTGGAGACTACGACGCGCTTGGCGGTACCCAGGTCATCCAGGGTGACCTTCTCGAGGGTCAGGCCGACTTCGTCGGAGATCACCTGGCCGCCGGTGACGATGGCCAGATCCTGCAGCATGGCCTTGCGGCGGTCGCCGAAGCCCGGTGCCTTGACGGCCGCGACCTTGACGATGCCGCGCATGGCGTTGATGACCAGCGTGGCCAGCGCCTCGCCCTCGATGTCCTCGGCGACGATCAGCAGCGGCTTGTTCGCCTTGGACGCGCCTTCCAGTGCCGGCAGCAGATCACGGATGTTCGAGATCTTCTTGTCGTGCAGCAGGATGTACGGGTCTTCCAGCTCGACCAGCATCTGCTTCTGGTTGTTGACGAAGTACGGCGAGAGGTAGCCACGGTCGAACTGCATGCCCTCGACCACGTCCAGCTCGTCCTCGAAGCCCGAGCCTTCCTCGACGGTGATGACGCCGTCCTTGCCCACGCGCTCCATGGCCTCGGCGATGATCTCGCCGACCTTCTTGTCGGAGTTCGCGGAGATGGTGGCAACCTGGGCGATCGCCTTGTTGTCGGTGCAGGGCTTGGAGAGCTGCTTGAGCTCGGTCACGGCTGCCTCGACGGCACGGTCGATGCCGCGCTTGAGATCCATCGGGTTCATGCCCGCGGCAACGGCCTTGACGCCTTCGCGCACGATGGCGGCGGCCAGTACGGTCGCGGTGGTGGTGCCGTCACCGGCGACGTCGGCGGTCTGGGAAGAGACTTCCTTGACCATCTGCGCGCCCATGTTCTCGAACTTGTCTTCAAGCTCGATCTCGCGGGCGACGGACACGCCGTCCTTGGTCACGGCCGGGGCGCCAAAGCTCTTCTCGATGACGACGTTACGACCCTTCGGGCCCAGGGTGACCTTGACCGCGTCGGCCAGGGTGTTGACACCGCGCAGCATGCGGTCGCGAGCGCTGGTGGAAAAGCGAACTTCTTTGGCAGACATACTCGATATGCTCCTTTATTGATTCGGTTCCGGGGTAGGGCGTTGGCCCTGCCGCGAGAGGGTTAGTCTTCGATGACGGCGAGGATGTCGTCTTCGCCCATCATCAGCAGTTCGTCGTCTTCGACCTTCACCTTGGTGCCGGCGTACTGGCTGAACAGGACCTTGTCGCCCACCTTCACGCCAATGGCGCGGACTTCACCCTTGTCGTTCGACTTGCCCGGGCCGGCGGCGATGATCTCGCCACGGTTCGGCTTCTCGGAAGCCGAGTCCGGCAGAACGATGCCAGCGGCGGTCTTGCGTTCTTCTTCTTCGCGCTTTACCAGCACACGATCATGCAAAGGACGGATTTTCATGTGGTTACTCCATGCGTTGACACAGGAAAAGGGGTTCGAACAATGTTTGAGCGCGCCGGGACGTTGTTAGCACTCGCCCGACTCGAGTGCCAATATTAGGAACGGCCCGAGTGATTTCAAGAGGTGAGGACGAAAAAAATTCACCGCCCATACGCCGGTGCCCAAGGAAGGTCTGCACGATTCGATGGCATCGCTGGCTCGCGGGTTTGTTCGCAATCAAGGCGCCGGACCGAAGACGGGCTCGTTGCCCGTCGAGGGACGGCAACGCCGAGTGCGGGCAAACCCGCGAGCCCCGTCCGGGCGGGCCTCCAAGGGCCCAT
>NZ_SWAW01000063.1:0-1349 GCF_005096345.1 Guyparkeria sp. SB14A
CCGAGCTGCGCGGCGAGCGCGACGCGGCCCGGGCGACGAGCGAACAGGCCCGCATCGATCGCGCCCAGGGCGAAACCCGCGAGCAGCACGCCCGCGCCCGTCTCGAGGAGGCCCGCGAGCAGCTGGCCGAGGACGAGGACGAACCGGAGGCCGAGGCGATCGAGGCGCTGGCCGCCGAGCCGGGCGTGGCCGACGCCTGGCGACGGAGCTGGCCGATCTCGAGGGTCAGATCCGGCGGCTGGGCGCGGTCAATCTCTCGGCGATCGAGGACCACCGCGAGGTCGAGGCCCGCCGCGACGAGCTGGCCGGCCAGATCGCGGACGTCGAATCGGCACTGGCGCAGCTGGCCGAGGCGATCGAGACCATGGATCGCCAGACCCGCGAGCGCTTCCGCGAGACCTTCCACGCGGTCAACCAGCGCCTGGGGCCACGCTTCGATGCGCTGTTCGGGGGCGGCGAGGCCCGCCTGGAGCTGACCGGCGACGATCCGCTCGATGCCGGGGTCGCGCTGATGGCCCGGCCGCCGGGCAAGCGCATCAGTCATCTGTCGTTGCTGTCGGGGGGCGAACGGGCGCTCACGGCCACCGCGCTGATCTTCGCGATCTTCGAGCTCAACCCCGCGCCGTTCTGCATTCTCGACGAGGTCGACGCCCCGCTGGACGAGGCTAACGTGGGGCGGTTCTGTGCTATGGTTTCGGCCATGTCCGACCGGGTGCAGTTCATGTACATCACCCATAACAAGACCACCATGGCGAGCGCCTCCGCGCTGGTCGGCGTGACCATGCGCGAGGCCGGCGTGTCGCGGATCGTGTCCGTCGACATCGACGCGGCGGTGGACCTGGTCGAGACCTGATCCGAATGCCCTTGGAATTTGTCGTGAGCCGACCAGTGAGCCAGCAAACGTATCGAACCGACGGACCCGTCACGAGTCTCTGGACGACGGGCGGCGACGCAGCGGTTTTCGGGGAGTAGACGGTATGGAATGGTTGCGCTGGATTGTTCTGCTGGTGGGCTTGCTGGTGATCGGCGGCATCGTGTGGATGTACCGTCGCCACCGCAGCGAGCAGGCCGTCGACCTCGGTGGCGATCAGCCGCATCGCGGTGACTATCACGACCCGATCGACGCGAGCGTCGGTGCCAGCGTGAATGCCGAGGGGGGAGACGGTCGCGGCGAGCGGCGCGAACCCCAACTCGAGCTGGGCGGCGACGGCTGGTCGCAACCGGACGCCGACGGGTTCATCGACGGTGCCTCCGCCGGCCGGGTGGTCTGGCGCGCCCCGGATGCCGACGACGAGCCCGAGTGGCCGACGCCGGGCGGTGCACGCCAGGAGCCCGCCCTCGAGCCCGAG
>NZ_SWAW01000064.1:0-1244 GCF_005096345.1 Guyparkeria sp. SB14A
CTTGTAGTGGTCAAGCGATCTTGGACAGTGAGTTGAGTTTTTCTTCAGCCATTGCCGGAGTGTCCCCGTCGAGATATTGATGCGGCCGGACCGAGTCGTAGTAGCCCATCAGGTATGCCCCGGCATCTCGTCGAGCGGCACTGATTGATTCGTAGCCGCCGCGTGGCATCCACTCACTCTTCAAGCTTCGGAACAGCCGCTCCATCGGGGCGTTGTCCCAGCAGTTGCCTCGCCGACTCATGCTCTGCTGAAAGCCACGCCGTGACAGGGCTGCCATGTAGGATGCCGCAGCGTACTGAACACCTTGATCGGAATGGAACATCACCCCACGGGGGTGACCGCGTTGCTGCCAAGCGTGGGACAAGGCGCTCTCCGTCAGGCGGGCATCCGGACGGTCGGAGACGGCCCAGCCCACGACACGGCGGGCGAATAGGTCCATGACCACGGCGAGATAGCACCATCGACCATCCGCCCAGATATACGTGATGTCGCCACACCAGACTTTGTCGGGGCGGTCGACGGCGAACGCACGAGCAAGTCGATTGGGCACATCAGGCTTCTCGTGTTGAGCGTGCTTGTAGGGCGCCTTGCGGGGTTGCCGGCTGACCAGATTGGCTTCCTGCATTAACCGGCGAACCTTGAAACGACCGATCTCGACGCCATCGGTGGCGAGTCGGGTACGCAAGGTACGGCTGCCGGCCGAACCACGACTCTCGTTAAAGCAGCGAGTGACATGTGTCCGGAGCGCAAGGCGCTCGGCATCGATGCCTCGCCGCCGGCACTGCCGGTAGTGGTAATAACTCGATCGAGCAACACCCAGCGCCTGGCAAGCAATGGCTACGCTGCCGTGCTCCCTCAGCCGGTCGATCAACGAGAACGTCGTGTCTCGTCCCCGACCAAGAGAGCGGTAGCCTTTTTTAGAATCGTTTTCTCCTGCTCAAGGCGTCGTACCTGGGCTTCGAGCTCAGCAATGCGGCGATGCTCTGGACCGAGAGGCGAGCGTGCCTCAGGCATCTCACCGGAACGCTCAGCCTCAACCTGGTTGATCCAGCTACGCATGGCTGTATCGCTCACATTGAGCGATTCGCAGGCCTCCCGTACGGAATAGTCCTGATCAAGCACCAGGCTGGCTGCTTCCAGTTTGAACTCCGGAGAGAAATGTCGTCGTCCCATCTCGGTACACCTCATGGTCATGGTGGCAAATTACCACCTATCGGGGTGTCCAAGATCAGTGAACCACTTCA
>NZ_SWAW01000065.1:0-1203 GCF_005096345.1 Guyparkeria sp. SB14A
TCCTCTCCAACCTGGCGCCGTGTCGGGTCGCCATGGAGTCCTGCGCCGGCTCGCATGACATCGCCCGCAAGGCCGATGCCATGGGACACGATGCCGTGTTGCTCCCTGCCCAGTTCGTCCGGCCCTACACCAAGGGCCAGAAGAACGACAACAGCGATGCCGAGGCGATCGCCGAGGCGGCCACCCGACCAACCATGCCGACGGTGTCGATCAAGGATGCCACCCAACAGGAAATCCAGTTCCTGCACCGAACTCGGCAAGGATGGATCAAGCAGCGCACGGAAACGGCCAACCGGGTCCGAGCGATGTTGCTCGAATTCAGCATCACGGTTCCCAAGCGGATCCTGAATCTGCGCCGGGCGTTGCCCGGCATCCTCGAGGATGCCGAGAACGACCTATCTGACGGCGTACGTCAGTTGGTCGCGGACCACTGGCAACAACTGCAGGAACTGGACGACCGGATTGCCGACATCACCCAGCGCATCGAACGAATCCCGATTCGGGACGCCCGAGCAGCCCGTCTGACGAGCATCCCGGGGATCGGACCGATGATTGCCACGGCGATGGTGGCCGCCGTCGGGGACGGCACCCAGTTCACCCAGGGACGAGGATTGTCGGCGTGGCTGGGACTGGTTCCCCAGCAGTTCACGACCGGCGGCAAGCCGAGGTTGTTGGGAATCAGCAAGCGAGGTAACCGCTACCTGCGCACCTTGCTGATCCACGGCGCCCGGGCCGTGCTGCAGCAGGCGCACCGGGGCGACGATGCGTTACGCCGCTGGATTCAGCAAGTCAACGGCCGAGTGCATCGGAACAAGGCGGCCGTGGCCCTGGCCAACAAGCTCGCCCGGGTGGCCTGGGCGGTACTGACCCGAGGCGAGACGTTCCGGGCGAGCGCCGCGGCGGCCTGATCCCCGATCGCAAGAAGTCCAAATGAAATGACCGATCCGAACCGGATCGGTCACCAGACAACCAGCCAACGATTGCAAGCGTCCTAACGGATGGCGGAAACAGGCACCGGCCTGTCGCGAACCTGGCAGACACAATGGCTCGGTGAAGCCGGTTTTTTAATCAGGAACGACAGGCGCGGATTTCTCCATCGAGGCCCGGAGCACTGACGTGCCCCACGACGAGGCCGAATAGATTGACGCAACCTGATTATCCACCACCCCAACGGGGCTTGCGATCGGGGAGCAGGCCATAGAT
>NZ_SWAW01000066.1:0-1191 GCF_005096345.1 Guyparkeria sp. SB14A
GTAGGAGATTCTATGTCTCCCCACAAGGGATTCTCGGCACGTAGTCAGTCTGTTTCTGCATCAAACTGAAAGCGACCCGAGCCAGTTTTCTCGCAAGGGCGACCAACGCTTGGGTGGGTGCTAATCCTCTTGCGACGTGTCGCTGGTAGAAGTCCTCCCACGCCGGCTGTCGTTTTGCCTGCATGGCGGCAAGATAAAGCAGTCGGCGTGCCTCGGGATCGCCTTGGCGGGTCAACCGGCGTTTGCCGGACTTGATCCCCGAATCCCGAACCCGCACATCGAGCCCAAGAAAGGCGATGAAGGCATCGCTGTTGCGAAAGCTTCCTCGATGGAACAACGTCGTCAGACTCGCTGCGGTAACGGGACCCACGCCTTCGATCGCCTGGCAGCGTTTGGCGTCAGCCTCCCAGCCGGCCTCCTTGAGGCATTGGCGGATGTGCTTCTGGATCAACTGATCCGTCTGCTTGAGCTGGGCGACGATCCGATGGAGGCTCGCTTTGAGGGTTGGAATACCCGCAAGGCTCTGCTGGAGGGCGACTCGGACCTGTACCAGCGTGGCTCGTCGCCGGAGCAGTGTTTGGAGTTGCCGGTAGGCTTTGCCCGGCGGGGTCCACGGGCGCAGCTCATCAATCTCCCGAGATAGATAGCGCAGCAACAGGCGGGCATCACCGGCATCCGTCTTGGCTCGTGTGCCAATGCTGTCGCGATACCGGTTGAGCCGGTAGCCGTTGATCAGAAAAATCTCATGCCCGCGTCGATGCGCCTCGAGAGCGAGTTCGAGATGGTAGTGGCTGGTGGCCTCAAGGGCGATTCGGACCGACTCGCCCAGCGAATCGAGCCATTCGCCAATGGCCGTGGGCGTGTTCTCGATGGACTGGTGCCCACCGTCATCGGTGGCGATGTCGAGACGAAACTTGCCGACGTCGATACCGACATGGGGGCGTTGAACTGGCATTGCCATGACAGGACCTCCGAGCTAACTTGGAAGGGCTTGTCGGGGCCTCACCGAGCGCTGGCTTGCCAAATATCGTCGGTCTCGAGCCGATGGATTCCTTATCGGCGCTTGAAGGTGAGGGGTGGGACGAGGTCTCCTACCGTCTGTGCTCTTTCATTTGAGCCAGAAGCGTCTTCTGTCCCTCCACCCCGACAAGCCCAGTTTTTGACTTGCCGGGGTAAACATACAAGCGCCTT
>NZ_SWAW01000067.1:0-1153 GCF_005096345.1 Guyparkeria sp. SB14A
CGGGTCGCCATGGAGTCCTGCGCCGGCTCGCATGACATCGCCCGCAAGGCCGATGCCATGGGACACGATGCCGTGTTGCTCCCTGCCCAGTTCGTCCGGCCCTATACCAAGGGTCAGAAGAACGACAACGCCGATGCCGAGGCGATCGCCGAGGCCGCTACCCGGCCAACCATGCCGACGGTGTCGATCAAGGATGCCACCCAACAGGAAATCCAGTTCCTGCACCGAACCCGGCAGGGCTGGATCAAGCAGCGCACGGAAACGGCCAACCGGGTCCGAGCGATGTTGCTCGAATTCGGCATCACGGTTCCCAAGCGGATCCTGAATCTGCGCCGGGCGTTGCCCGGCATCCTCGAGGATGCCGAGAACGACCTACCTGACGGCGTACGTCAGTTGGTCGCGGACCATTGGCAACAACTCCAGGAACTGGACGACAAGGTTGCCGACATCACGCAGCGTGTCGAGCGGATCCCGGTCCGGGATGCCCGGGCGGCACGCCTGATGAGCATCCCGGGAATCGGACCGATGATTGCCACGGCGATGGTGGCCGCCGTCGGGGACGGCACCCAGTTCACCCAGGGACGGGGGTTGTCAGCCTGGCTGGGGCTGGTGCCCCAGCAGTTCACGACCGGCGGCAGGCCTCGTCTGCTCGGCATCAGCAAGCGAGGCAACCGGTACCTGCGTACGTTGCTGATCCACGGCGCCCGGGCCGTTCTCCAGCAGGCGCATCGAGGAGACGATGCGTTACGCCGCTGGATCCAGCGGGTCAACGGCCGAGTGCATCGAAACAAGGCGGCCGTGGCTCTGGCCAACAAGCTCGCCCGGGTGGCCTGGGCGGTACTGACACGGGGCGAGACGTTCCGGGCGAGCGCCGCGGCGGCCTGATCCCTGATCGCAAGGAGTCCAAATGAAATGACCGACCCAAACCGGGTCGGTCACCAGACAACCAGCCAACGATTGCAAGCGTCCGAACGGATGGCGGAAACAGGCACCGGCCTGTCGTGAACCTGACAGACACAATGGCTCGAAGAAGCCGATTTTTTAATCAGGAACGACAGGCGCGGATTTCTCCATCGAGGCCCGGAGCACTGAACCGCTCCACGAGGAGGCCGAATAGATTGACGCAACCTGATTATCCACCACCCCACCGGGG
>NZ_SWAW01000068.1:0-1030 GCF_005096345.1 Guyparkeria sp. SB14A
TGTGGAGTCTCATGAGGTTGTCCTCGGGTAACCCAAGGACGCTGATGGGCGGTTTATGGTCAAGGCTGCCATGTTGCCGGTGCCAATTGTAGTCATGCAGCCATCTGGGTAAGTGCTGAGCACGTTCTTCGGCATTCCGATATGAGAATGCGTAGGCCCACTCGCGCATGGCGGTCTGAATGAAGCGCTCTGCCTTGCCATTTGTTCGTGGTCTGTAGGGTTGCGTGAATCGATGGCGTATCCCCAACTCTTGACAGGCATTGGCGAACGACTTGGAGCGGTAGCAGGGGCCGTTGTCAGTCAGAACGCGGCGGATCGTGATGCCCAGGCTCGCGTAGTAGGCCACCGCGGCCTTTAGGTGGGCAATAGCCGAGCGCTTGCCTTCATCCGGATGAATTTGGGTGAAGGCCAGCCGGGAGCGATCGTCGATCGCGACATGGACGAATTCCCAACCAGCTCCCATTGAGCCCTTGGTCCGAAAGCCAGTCACTCGGTGCCCGGGTTGCCGAAACCGAGCGAGCTTCTTGATGTCCAGGTGAAGCAGGTCTCCCGGCGATTCATGCTCGTATCGCCGGGGAGGCTCCTTGGGCTCCAGGCTTGCCAGGCGATTGAGCCCGTTGCGCTGAAGAATACGGCCGACAGTCGCCCTTGAGAGCCCTGTGAAAGCGCCGATGCGGGACAGCGTCCAGCGCCGATGGCGTAGGGCCACCACCTGCTTGTTGAGACGACCTGGTGTCCGCCGTGGTTGGCGTTTTGGGCGTGAACGACGGTCTCTCAGGCCAGACAGGCCTTCGTGCCGATAACGCGCGACCCAACGGCGCACCGTCTTCGGATCGACCTCAAAAGCTCGGGCTGTTGCCCGAAAACTCCAACCACTGGCGAGAACTCGATTGACGAGACGGGCTCGACCTCGAGGTGTTAGCGCGGCATTCTGATGGATGTCCACGGGACCCTCCTGTCATGGATTGCTTGGTCGGCAAACTCAGCATCCATTGGATGGGTTCCGTGGACAACCTGTTGAGAGATCACA
>NZ_SWAW01000069.1:0-899 GCF_005096345.1 Guyparkeria sp. SB14A
TGGCGTCCATAGAGCGGTGGAACCACCTGTTCCCATCCCGAACACAGCAGTGAAACGCCGCATCGCCGATGATAGTGTGGGGCTTCCCCATGTGAAAGTAGGTCAACGCCAGGCTCCCCATTTAGAGAAACCCCGTCGCAGCTCATGCTCGACGGGGTTTTTCTTTTGCGGCGTGCCTTTCTTCCTTTAATCGTGGCGGCTGTCTCGCTCCTTCGGTCACGAAAGTCGGACCACCCGGCTACCCGAAGGCCCCGTAGGTTGGGCTTCACCCCAACACGTCAGGCCGACAGACGCACGCCATCCCACGCGGAAACGGGATATCGGCAGGCATGTAGGCATATTCCTACAAATCAAACCGAAAACTCCTACAGCATATTCGGAATATGCTGATGTTCACGAGGGAACCGCCCGCGTAAGGTACAACCATCCCACGTGTACAAGGAGGTAGGATGATGAAGGGACTCACCCATTCCGTACGCGCGGCAACCATTGGTGCCGCGTTGCTACTCGCCCCACCGGCATTCGCCGCGGAGCCATTGAATATCAACGAGGCATCCGAGGCGGAACTGGTTACCCTTAACGGCATTGGCCCGGTTTACGCCGAGCGCATCGTCGACTACCGCTCCGAGCATGGACGCTTCGAGTCGGTCGACCAGCTCGCCGAGGTCAAGGGCATCGGCGAGAAAACCATCGCGACAATCAAGGACGAGGTCGCGGTAGGTAAATAACCAGACGTACGCTGATGTGCGAACGAGGCCCCGACGTTTGTCGGGGCTTTTTTAATGGAATGGCCTGCTCCCACCCTATTACGCTGTTTGGAGGAACAAACCCATTCAGCAACAGAGGAGGAACAGACCTATGTCCATTGCAACGCTCGGCATCGATCTTGGCAAGACCTC
>NZ_SWAW01000006.1:0-125097 GCF_005096345.1 Guyparkeria sp. SB14A
CAGAGCCGGCGCCGGAGCCAGAGCCGGAGCCGGAGCCAGAGCCAGAGCCAGAGCCAGAGCCAGAGCCAGAGCCAGAGCCAGAGCCGGAGCCGGAGCCGGCGATCGAGGCCGACGAATCGCCCGAGCGCGTCTCGGAGGCCGCGACGGATACCGCCGCCGACGAGGCGACGGCGGCCCAGGCCAGTGCCGAAAGCGACGCGCCGACCACCGAGCCGGGCTTTTCGGCCGGCTACCTCGACAACCCGCCGCCGGCCTACCCACGCGCTTCGCAGCGCTTGCGCGAAGAGGGGGAGGTACGCCTGCGCGTCGTGGTCGATCGCGAGGGCAAACCGGTCACCTGGTCGGTCGTGCAGTCCAGCGGCCACGAGCGGCTCGACCGCGCGGCCAAGGAGGCCGTCGCCAAGTGGCGTTTCGACCCGGCGACGCGCGGCGGCGAACCGGTGCGAGGCGAGGTGATCGTGCCGCTGCAATTCACGCTGCGGTAACAACCTTTTCGCGAGTGCGAACAGTTTGCATTTCGCTTTATCTTGATTATCATGCCGCTGGTTAGCCAGCTACCGAATCAACCTGGGGCTTGTCCGATGGATCTCTTTCTTGTCTTCGATCACGGCGACGGCGTCCTTGTCGGGGTGTTCCTCACCCTGCTGATCATGTCGCTCGCCACCTGGGCGGTTGCCGCCGCCAAGCTGTTCGCCCTGATCCAGCGTCGACGCACGACGCGCGACAGCATGGACGCCATCGCGCGCAGCCACCGGGCAGCCGAGCTCGAGCCCCGCCTCGCCGGCCGCGACGACCCCACCGCCGCCCTCGCCCGGGCCGGGCTGCAAGCGGTGCGCGATTATCGCGGCCCGCTCGACGGCGATGCCCAGGCCCGCCAACGCCTCGACGAGGCCCTGATCCGCGGCATCCGCCAGGCACTCGACCGACAGGAAACCCGGCTTCAGGCCGGCCAGCTGCTGTTCGCCACGGTCGGCTCCCTGGCCCCGTTCGTCGGCCTGTTCGGCACGGTCTGGGGTATCTACGGCGCCCTGATCGACCTGTCCTCGGCCAAGAGCGTGTCGATGGGCCTGGTTGCCGGCCCGCTGGGCGAGGCGCTGGTGGCCACCGCCGCCGGCCTCGCCGCGGCGATCCCGGCGGTGCTGTTCTTCAACCTGTTCAACCGCAGCCATCGGCTCTACCGGCAGACCCTGGATGCCGCGGCCCATGACGTGCACTCGCTGCTGATGAACGACCCGGACCTGGCCGAGTGGGCAGCGCCGCGTCGCCAGTCGTCCGCGCAACCGTCGACGAGATCCGCCAGCCGGCCGGCGGAGGTCTGAGCCATGGCATTCGGTCGACTCGACGATCACGACGAGCCGATGGCGGAGATGAACGTCATCCCGCTGGTCGACGTGATGCTGGTCCTGCTGGTGGTCTTCATCGTCGCCGCACCGGTGATCACCCACTCGGTCACCCTCGACCTGCCCAAGGCGAGCAGCGAACGCCAGGACGAGGACCCCGAGGCGGTCACCCTCTCGCTCGACAGCCAGGGCCAGCTCTACCTCGACGACAAGCCCGTCTCGCAAGACCGCCTGAAGAGCGTGCTGATCCAGGCCCGCCGCGATAACGACGAGCTGGTCGTCTACCTGCGCGCCGACGAGTCCGTGCCCTACCGGCTGGTCGCCCGCGCGATGGCCTCGGTAAAGACCGCGGGCATCGAACGCCTGGGTTTCGTCTCGGAGCCGGAAACGCCATGAGCAAGCCCAGCAACCAGGACAAACCCAAGGCGACGGGCGCCGAACGGATCGGAGCGCAAGGCCACTGCATCGAAAGCCGCGAGCTGATCTCGCGCGACGGCCAATGCTGGATCTGCCACGACGGCCAGCGCTATCAACTGCGAGTCACCGCCGCCAACAAGCTGATTCTCACCAAGTAATCGAGGGAAGACCCTAACCCGCAAGCCAGCCAGACCCCCTGCCCCAGCCGGTCGGGAGGTCAAGCCAGCCAGCACTGCCAATCGGCCGGTTCCTACCGGCATAACAACGACACGACAGGAGAGCTGACATGACCTTCCGACCCACTCAGCGTGGGGCGCTGGCCGCCGCCATCGCCACGGCACTGAGCGCGCCCGCCTTCGCTCAAGAGAGCACCCAGGACTCGAACCAGGACTCCACCCAGGCCGTGCCGGTCACGGCCAGCCCGGTGCTCGACCGCATCTCGATCGTTGGCGGTTCGGCGGCGATCCGCGACGTCGCCGGCTCGGCGCACGTGCTCGATCACGAGACCCTGGAAACCATCCCCGGCAACGACCCGATGAAGGTCCTGCGCGAGGTGCCCGGCGTCTACGTCACCGAGGAGGAAGGCCACGGCCTGTTCCCCAACATCTCCATCCGCGGCGCGAACCAGGACCGCAACAGCCGCATCACGGTGATGGAGGACGGCGTGATGATCGCCCCGGCGCCCTACGCCGCGCCGGCCGCCTACTACTTCCCCAATATCGCGCGCATGGACTCGGTCGAGGTGCGCAAGGGCTCCTCGTCGATCGAGTACGGCCCCTATACCATCGGCGGCGCACTCAACATGACCTCCACCCCGATCCCGGGCGAGGCGCAGGGGCGCGTGCGGGTCTCCGCCGGCGAGCGCGACGGCCGCCGCCTACACGCCTGGTACGGCGACAGCGAAGAGACCTTCGGCTACCTACTCGAGACCTACCAGGACACCACCGACGGCTTCCGTGATCTCGACACCCCGCAACGTGGCACCGACCAGCCGGGCTACGAGATCCAGAACTACCTGGGCAAGTTCCGTCTCAACAGCCCGGCCAGCGCCGAGCGCTACCAGGAACTGGAGCTCAAGCTCGCCCGCGACGACAAGACCATCGATGAGACCTATCTCGGCCTGACCCGTGAGGACTACGAGGCCACGCCGTACCGTCGCTACGCCGGGTCGGCGATCGACGAGATGAACACCAAGCACACGCAATACCAGCTGCGCCACTTCATCGAGGTCAATCCGGATCTCGACGTCACCACCACGCTGTATCGCAACGAGTTCCACCGCAACTGGTACAAGCTCGCCAGCGTCGATGGCAACGGCATCTCCGGCATCCTCGCCGACCCGGATGCCTACGCGGGCGAGATGAGCTGGATCACCGGTGCGAACAGCGACGACCTGCGCGGCACCATCAAGGCCAACAACCGCGAGTACGTCTCACAGGGCATCGAGTCGCGCGCCAACTGGCACGTCACCACCGGCGACATCGACCATCACCTGAAATTCGGCCTGCGCTACCACGAGGACGAGATCGACCGCTTCCAGTGGCAGGACGAGTACGACATGGTCGACGGCTCGCTGGTGCTGACCGACCGCGGCGCGCTGGGCGATGCCGGTAACCGCGTCACCGAGGCGAAGACGATCGCCGCCTTCGTCCAGGACCGCATGGACTTCGGCCGCCTGGCCGTCACGCCGGGGCTGCGCTACGAGTCGATCTCCATCGACCGCACCCGCTATGCCGACGCCGATCGCAGCACGATCTCGCGCAACGACGAGTCCGCCGACTACAACGTCCTGATCCCGGGCCTAGGCGCGACCTTCGACGTCA
Source organism: Guyparkeria sp. SB14A (assembly GCF_005096345.1). NCBI lineage: Bacteria > Pseudomonadati > Pseudomonadota > Gammaproteobacteria > Chromatiales > Thioalkalibacteraceae > Guyparkeria > Guyparkeria sp. SB14A. The sequence goes on from NZ_SWAW01000006.1 coordinate 3,581, forward strand.
ACGAGAACTGGCAGCTGCTCGGCGGCATCTACAAGGGCTTTGCGCCCACCGGCGTGGGCGAGGCCGACGAGGAAGAAGCCATCAACTGGGAAGCCGGGGTGCGCTACCAGAACGGCGCGTTCCAGTCCGAACTGATCGGCTTTCTCAACGACTACGAGAACCTGGTCGGCCAGTGCACCGCCTCGACCGGAGGCGGCTGTGACATCGGCGACACCTTCGACGGTGGCGAGGCGCAGGTCCGTGGGCTAGAGGCGCTTGCCCTCTACGACCTGGCCGCCGGGCGCGACTGGGCCGTCAACCTGCCGCTGCGCGTGGCCTACACCTGGACCGACACCGAGTTCCAGAACAGCTTCGACTCGGACTACGGCGCCTGGGGCGACGTGAACCAGGGCGACGAACTGCCCAACACCCCCGAGCACCAGCTCTCGGTGTCCGCGGGCGTGGTGGGTGAGCGCTTCGGCGTCCACGCCACGGCCAACTACGTCGGCGAGACCCGCGCCGTGGCCGGCAGCGGCTCGATCCCGGCGGACGAGAAGGTCGATGCCCGCACCATCTTCGATCTCTCCGCGAACTACCGGCTGACCAAGCACGCCAAGCTGTTCGCCGAGGTGGAAAACCTCACCGACGAGACCTACGTCGCCGCGATCCGGCCGGCCGGCTTCCGCGTGGGCAAGCCGCGCACCGTGATGGTCGGGGCGCAGTTCGACTTCTGATTGAAGGACGTCGTTAGACGCGAGACCAAAAACCCCCGGCAAGGGTGATCTTGCCGGGGGTTTTGTTTTTTGGAGGCGGCGTTTCGTTATAGACCGGGCTCGAGCCAACGATCCCGATCTCTCGAGCCGACGCGGAGGGTTTCGCCCGCCTGTTGCGCGGAGTGGCCTTGGTCCACCGCCGTGCCCGGCGCGCGAGCCCCTTTTCTTGCTTGTCCAAGAAAAGAGGCGAAAAGAAGGACACCCCACGGCTTGGCCCTTCGGGCCTTCGAGGCCGGACGGCGTCCGACCTCGAAGCCTCACGACCGGCGAATGTCTCGGGGCCGGCTCGACGCGACATCGTGTCGCGCTGAGCCTCGGAGCGACGTCCATGTCGCTCCGACCCCGGCCACCCGCCGGCCGTGAGGCAAGCCCTAGGGGCAAATACCTTCGTTAACCGCCATGCCGGCTGCAGAGCGTTCATTCCACCGGAAACCGAAGGCATGTGCGCCGTTGAAGTCCATGCATTACATGGATCGAAGGGGGAGCCCCCCTTACGCCTTGCCTCGCGGGCGGGGAATCGCAGGGTCGGGCCGCCAGGGACGGCGGCCCGAGGTTCGCCGCGACACGACGTCGCGTCGAACCGACCCGTCCGCGATTGCCCGTTCGCGAGGCTGATCGCGGCAGCGATCAGGCCCTCAGGGCCAAGGCGTCGGGGTGTCCTTCTTTTCGTCGGTTTTCTTGAACAAGCAAGAAAACCGACTCGCGCGCCTGCCAATGCTGTTTGGTAGTCAGCACTTGCGTTGAAGGCGTGCGAAATCACAGAAGCGTCTGAATGCTTCTGCCCCCTTGTTCAGGTTCATCGCGCGTTGGCGTGAAAAGCCATCATGGGAGAGCTTCGGCTGCCACGGCCGAGGCCACTTGCTCGGCCCGCTGCTGTAACTCGCCGGCGTTTTCCAATCCGTCGATAAACCGCTGCGGGATTCCGCTCAAGCCCACCTGTGCCCCGGTAAGCGCCCCGGTCAGCATCGCCCGGGCCATGTTCTGGCCACCGCCATTGACCGCATGCAATACCGCCGCCTCGAAATCGTCGGCAAACTTTGCCGAGAGGTAGTAGGCCGCCGGAAGCTGGTGATAAATGGCGCACGGCATGCCGTACACCAGGGAGACTTTCCAGGGCGGCTCGATGCGTACCCCGGGATCGGCAGCCGCTGCTGCGATGAAGGACGGTGTCAGCAGGGCATCGGGCGAGGCGAAACGACCGGCCCGGGGCGGGTCCGGCTGCCCCGGCTGGGGCGGCTGCAGGTCATCGCTGGTGACGGCATGAAACGGCAAATCGCCACGTTTCACCAAGGCCATCAGCTTGTCGGAGATCCCCGTATCCAGGCGGTGCCCCTGCACCAGCAGGCCCAGCAGCGCACCGTACGCCACGGTCATGGAGACCACCGTTTCGTCCACCTGAGTGAGTACGGTGTTGTCCGTAATGGCGCCAGCCAGTTTTTGGGGCTCGAATGCATAACGCACGGCGATGGCGAGCGTGCGCTCGATGGCCTCGGTGGTGTCGGCGTGACCACCGACTTCACCCCAGGGCAGGCCGTGCTCGACACGATTTCGCCAGGCATCGCGGATGGACTGGCTAGTGTAACCGCCGGGACCAGAGGCCGGGGTGCCATCGAGCATTGGGAAGAGGTCGTCATCCAGACGCCGACAGAAATCGGCTTCGTCGTAACCATCCGCCTCCACCAGCGAACACAGCATCAAGTCGAGGATGATCCCCGCCTGGGAGAACTGGCCTGCCTTGAGGCCCTCGTGGTATCGACCGGGCTTGGGGTCGGTGTAATCGTCGATCCAGTCGCCGTAGTCCCGACGCAACTCGTCGAGGTTGTAGTACCAGTGCGGCCCCAGCCCCAGGGCATCGCCGATGAAGGCCCCCATGATCGCGCCGGCGGCCCGGTTCTGGATATCGTCGCGATTGGTCATGGGGCCTCCGACGGTGATTCGGTAAAGACGTCTCCGGTTATCGCTTACAAGCGTAGTCGGCACTCGGGAGGACATCTATCAGCCGATAGGGGCGGCATACCGGGGGAGAATTGTTTCGCACGCCGGTTGCATGGAGTGACCATGAGCTATCGCCGTGCCCAACGCGCGAGGGTCTTTTCTAAACGCGCCAACGGCGCGTGCCCCGCCATAAGCCGCACCAAGCAAGTTATTCATGGCACCGAGTTATCAGGTTCGACTGTCCCCTTCGCCCTTGCCGAGCGGCCGGGGTGCCGCAGGGTCGGCGCCACATGGACGTGGCGCCGAGGTTCGCCGCGACAGGACGTCGTGTCGAACCGACCCGTCCGCGGTGCCCCGGACGGGAGGGAAGCCCGCAGGGCCAAGGCGAGGGGTGCCCTTCTCTTTGGGCACTTTCTCTTGGGCAAGCAAGAGAAAGTGTCTCGCGCGCCTGCCAAAGCGGTTTGGTAAGCGGCACATGCGTTGAAAGCGTGCGAAATCACAGAAGCGTCTTTTAAAGGGTTCTGCCCCCTTTATTGGAGTCACATTCTTGGATCTATTTCTGCTCTTTGTTATGAAGCTCTAAAAGCTCCAGCGCTACTTTGTCGGCGGCATGTACTAAGCGATGATCAGGATGCTTCTCACAGTAATCCGTAACGCTTATCAGAATCCCAATCTCGGCGGTTGAGTGTAAGTCGATTATTCGCGCAACCCCAGAAATGAAGCCGAAAGCCCACTGTTTATGGCCCTCGTGTTCGTCAGCACTTTTGTCGGCAATATATTCGTTGCAAGTGACCTCTCCCGCTCCATAAAGGACGTTGTGGCGACTCTCAGCGGACACCGGGAGTGTTGTTGCCGTTAGCAAAGCCACCAGTACGGCACAGGATCTCATTGTGGTCATTGTTACTACACATCCCTATAAATTCGATTCGGGACCAACCCGCCCAACGTGGCTGTCTGCCTAGTGCATCACCGGCTTGGCCAAGCGGGGCAGGTTGAACGATAGCAGAACGTAGTAGGACCCTTCGCATGGTCCGTATTGCGAGTGCACGGAGACTCAAGTTGGCGCTTTCGTCAGGCCTTCGCCAGCCAGCCACGGACAACAAGGGGTCCGGGTAAAGTGGTCAGATCCCTTTTCTGTGACTCAGAAAGTGACCTCCGCCACCATGACCGTCACCGCCCCACCAGCCAACCGCACCCGATCACCCACCACCTCACAACTGAGATTGCCACCCCGCCTGGAAACCTGCCTGGCGGACAACCTCTCCTTGCCCAGCCTGTCGGCCCAGTACGGCGCAAGTTGGCAATGGGCCGAGCCAGTGACCGGATCTTCCGGGATACCGAGCTTCGGCGCGAAGAACCGACTGACGAAGTCCGCCTCGTCACCCGGCGCGGTCACGATCACGCCGCGCCGGTCGAGCTGGCCGAGCAGGGCCTGGTCGGGTGACAGGGTTCGGATGGTCGCTTCCGAATCGAACACGACCACGTAATCGTCACCGGCGAGCACCTCGAGCGGCTGCGCACCGAGCCCGCGAACCAGCAGGTCCGGGATATCTCGAGGTGTCGGCGGGCAGGCGGGAAAGTCCAGTTTCAGGGCCTTGCCTTCCCGTCTCACGAACAACGGGCCGCTGCGGCTGGCGAAGGTGATCACCGACTCGTCGTGACCGATCGACTCGAAGATGACGTGGGCAGCGGCGAGCGTGGCGTGGCCGCAAAGGTCGACTTCCCGGGTGGGGGTGAACCAGCGCAGGTCGAACCCGGTCTCGTTGGGGACGAAGAAGGCCGTTTCGGAGAGGTTGTTCTCTTCGGCGATGGCCTGGAGCAGGTCATCGTCAAGCCAGCGCTCGAGCGGGCACACGGCGGCCGGGTTGCCTTCGAAGGCGCGCGTGGCAAAGGCATCGACCTGGTATTGCGTCAGTTTCATTGGTGATCTTCCTCTACAACGTCAACCTCGATGGTAACCGGCCGAAACGGCCCAATCAGCAGCGCCCCTGTTCGACAGGGTTGATCGATGCCAGGCCGGATCGGCATGACCGGCCCCGCAAAAAAACACCCCGACAAGTCTGCCGGGGTGTGGAGCAATGGGCGGGCCGGACGGACCCGCAAGGTATCGGCTTACTGGCGAACACCCTCCACCGACAACGTCACTTCAGCCGTGGTCGCCGCCGGGCCCAAGTCGTAGTCGATACCGAAGTCCTTGAGCGTCAGCGTAGTGGTGCCGTGGAAACCGGCGCGGTAGCCGCCCCAGGGGTCTTCGCCCTCGCCGATCTTCTCGGCCTCGATCTCGATCTCCTTGGTCACGCCGCGCATGGTCAGATCACCGGTGATGACAAAGCCGTCGTCGGTCGACTCGATGCCGGTGCTCTTGAACGTCGCCTCGGGGTACTCCTTCACGTGGAAGAAATCGGCCTCGCGCAAGTGCTTGTCGCGCTCGGCGTGGTTCGAATCAAGGCTGGCCATGTCGATGGTCACCTCGACGCTGGCATCCTCGATGGCACCGTCCTCGTACTCGAAGCTGCCCTCGAAGTCGTTGAAGCGGCCGTACAGCCAGGAAAAGCCAAGGTGGTTGATGCGCCACTCGATAAAGGCGTGCTGCCCCTCGGTGTCGATGACGTACTCGGCCGCCTGGGCGGTGATGGGAAGCGCCGAGACGGGCGCGGCGATGGCGCCGGCCAGCAGGGCGGCGGAAAGGCGTCGGGTGAGCATGGGTCGTCTCCTTCTATCTAGTAGGTCAGTTGGTTTCAGCGCCGGGACGTGGCGGGCCGGAGCATCCGGCGCAGGGTGTCGTCCCGGTCGAACAGGTGGTGTTTGAAGGCCGCCAGCGCGTGCAGCGCGGCCAGGCCGATCACGGTCCAGGCCAGCCAGCGGTGCACGTCGCCGGCGATGTCTTCCTGGTCGGGCAGGTCGCTGATGGTGGCGGGCACCGAGAACAGCCCGAACACGTCGATCGCGCTGCCGTCGGCGGTGGAAATCAGGTAGCCGGCGATCATCAGGGCGAACAGCAACAGGTAAAACGCCCCATGCACCACGCTCGCGGCCCGCCGCTCCCACGGCTTGCCGAGCGGACGCGGGGACGGGTTGAGCCACCGCCAGAGCAATCGGGCGGTCAGCACCAGGAACAGCAGCACGCCGGTCGCCTTGTGGATGGCCGGGGCCTGACGGTACCAGGGGTCGTAGTAGGTCAGCTCCACCATCCACCAGCCCAGCGCGAATAGGCCGATCACGGCAACGGCCACCAGCCAGTGAAGGCCGATGGCGACGAGGCCGTATCCCGTTTCCCTGTTGCGCCACTGCATGCCTGCTTCCTTCACCCGCCTTGATCATTCACAGCCGGTCCAACCCGGCGATTCGTCTGGTGAACGGAGCATGGCCGTTGCGCGGGTGTTTTTAAATCACTAATCTCGAAAAACACTGTTGCCGAAACGAGAACGACACTGGGGCTCCTCGAAAAATCGTCATGAGCCGCGCGAGTGCAAGGAGCCGCGCAGCGAGCGACGAGACATATCAAGAAGATAGGCGGATGCAGGCCGTCCATGGCCTGCACTCTTCGAGCGCACTGCGTGCGCTTCGATTCGCTCCAGGCGAATCGAGAGGAGCGAGTGACGACATGGCCGGGATGCCATGCCGGACGCAAGCCTGGCTTGCGCCAGTGAGGGACAAGGATGTTCCGAATCCGCAGGCGACGCCGCAATCGGGCGGCACAATAGGTTTTTGAGGTGTCCATGGACCGCTTTGCCGCACTGGCGAACTTCATCAGCATCGCCGACGCCGGCTCGATCAGCGCGGCGGCCGATCGGCTGGGCATCGCCAAGTCGGCGGTGAGCCGGCGTCTGCGGGAACTGGAGAACCACCTCGGCGTGGAGCTGGTGCACCGCACCACCCGTCACCTGGCGCTGACCCCGTCGGGCGAGGACTTCTACCACCGCGCCACCCGCCTGCTGGCCGATCTCGACCAGGCCGAGGAGGCGGTCACCCGCGAGCACGGCGAGCTCTCGGGCGTGCTGCGCATCGCCGCGCCGCTGTCGTTCGGCCTGATGCACCTGCAACCGGCGATCACCGCTTTCATGGCCGCCCACTCCGGGGTGAGCTTCGACCTCAACCTGGACGACGACGAGGTCGACCTGGTCGCCGACGGCTACGACCTCGGGATCCGACTGGCCAGCCTGCCGGACTCCACCCTGATGGCCCGCCGGCTTGCGCCGATCCGCAACCTCGCCGTGGCCAGCCCCGACTACCTCGCCCGTCACGGCACCCCGCGCCACCCGGCGGATCTCGCCGATCACGATTGCCTGATCTACAGCAACGTGCCCGAGACCCAGGTCTGGGGCTACACCAACGCGCAGGGGCGCTGGCAGCCGGTGCACGGCCGACGGCGGCTGCGGGTGAACAACGGCGATTTCCTGCGCGAGGCGGCCATTCGCGGTGCCGGCATCGTGATCGAACCCACCTTCCTGCTGCATCGGGCAATCGCCGAGGGACAGCTGGTCCCGATCCTCACCGACGTACCCTGGCCGGAAATCGGCGCCTACGCAGTCTACCCGCAGACGCGCCACCTGTCGGCGCGGGTACGGGCCTTCATCGATTTCCTCGCCCAGCGGTTTGCCGGCGAGCCCTACTGGGATCACCACCTGCCGATCACGCGCGGGTGAGGCAACCTGACGCGAAGCCCGAGCGGGGAACTCGGATACCAATCGAAGTTGGACTGGGAATGATTCTCATTTGACAGCCGAAAAAAGCTTGGCTATCGTGGCCCGGCTTTCGATCGAAAAACACCACCAAATTCGCCTTTTCAAGAGCCAAGAGGTCTCGATCATGTCCCGAATTTTCCCGTTGGCCGCCCTGGCCCTCGCCACCGCTGGACTCGGTCTCGCCGGTTGCAGCGACAACGCCGAGCAGAACGGCGACACCACCGCCGACCAGGGCGCAACCACCCTGAACGTCTACTCAGCGCGCAAGGAAGACCTGATCGCGCCGCTGCTGGATCGGTTCACCGACGAGACCGGCATCGAGGTGCAATTGCTGACCGCCAAGGCCGGCGCCCTGCTCTCCCGCCTGGAAAGCGAAGGTCGCAATACCCCGGCCGACCTGCTGATCACCGTCGATGCCGGCAACCTGCAGCGCGCCAAGGAGGCCGGCGTGTTCCAGGCGATCGACTCGGCGACGCTGACCGATCGCATCCCGGCCAACCTGCGCGACGTCGACAACCAGTGGTTCGGTCTGTCGCAGCGTGCCCGCGTGATATTCACCCACAAGGAGAACGTCGAGGAAGGCGCGATCACCAGCTACGCCGATCTGGCCGACCCGAAGTTCAAGGGCAAGATCTGCATCCGTTCGTCGGACAACGTCTACAACCAGTCGCTGGTCGCCTCCCTGATCGCCGAGCACGGCGAGGAGTGGACCGAGGAATGGGCCAAGGGCCTGGTCGCGAACATGGCACGCAAGCCGCAGGGCGGCGATCGTGACCAGATCCGCGCCGTGGCCGCCGGCGAGTGCGACATCGCCGTGGCGAACACCTACTACTACGGCGCCATGCAGAACGGCAGCGACACCGACCGCGAAGCGGCCGACGCCGTGCGGCTGGTCTGGCCGAACCAGGACGACCGCGGCGCGCACGTCAACGTCTCCGGCGCCGGCATGGTCGCGGCGAGCGACAAGACCGAGGCGGTCACGCAGCTGCTCGAGTTCCTGACCACCGAGGCCTCCCAGGAGTGGTACGCCCAGGTCAACAATGAGTTCCCGGTCCGCCCGGGCGTGCCGGCCGCCGAGACGCTGGCCCAGTGGGGCGAGTTCAAGGCCGACGACCTGAACCTCTCCAAGCTGGGTGAGCTCAACCCGGCCGCCGTGAAACTCATGGACCGGGCCGGATGGCAGTAAGCCAGGACCCACAACCCCACGTCCTGATCGACAAGCCGGCCGTCCCGACAGGGGCGGGCGGCTTGTCTGCGTGGAAGGGGGGCATGATTCTGATCACCGCGCTGCTGGCCCTGCCGCTCGCGGTGATCGTTGCGTCCGTGTTCTGGCCGGACAAGGCGACCTGGTCGCACCTGGCCGACACGGTGCTTGCCGACTACGTCATCAATTCCGCCCTGCTGGCGATTGGTGTCGGGTTCGGCACCTTCATCCTTGGCACCGGCACGGCGTGGCTGCTGTCGGTGTGCGAATTCCCGGGCCGGCGCCTGTTCGAGTGGGCACTGCTGCTGCCGCTCGCGATGCCGGCCTACATCATCGCCTATACCTACACCGGCCTGCTCGACGTCGCCGGGCCGGTCCAATCCGGCCTGCGCGCGCTGACCGGCTGGTCGGTGGGCGACTACCCATTCCCGGAAATCCGCTCGCTGGGCGGGGCCATCGTGATGCTCACGCTGGTGCTCTACCCCTACGTCTACATGCTCACCCGGGCGGCCTTTCTCGAGCAGTCCTCCAGCGCGCTGAACGTCGCCCGTTCACTGGGGCTGGGGCCCTGGGCGATGTTCCGGCGCGTGGCCCTGCCGCTGGCGCGCCCGTCGATCGTCGCCGGCCTGTCGCTGGCGATCATGGAGACGCTGGCCGACTACGGCACGGTGCAGTACTTCGGCATCCCGACGCTGACCACCGGCATCTTCCGCACCTGGTTCGGCCTGGATGACACCATCGCCGCGGCGCAGCTCTCGGCCCTGCTGCTGACGTTCATCTTCACGGTGATCATCATCGAGCGGCTCTCCCGGCGACAGGCGCGTTACCACCATCACGGCCACTGGCAGGCACGACCCTCGTTCCAGCTGCGCCGCGGCCCGGCGGCGCTGGCCGTCCTGGCCTGCGCCCTGCCGCTCGCGCTGGGTTTCCTGGTGCCGTCGGCCCAGCTGCTGGCCTGGAGCCTGGAGGTGGCCCCCACCCGGGATCTGGGCGAGTTCGCGGTGCTGGTGTCCCGTTCGGTGGGGCTGGCCGGCCTGACCGCGATACTCGCGCTGTTGCTGGCGCTGTTCCTCGCCTACGGCCATCGGCTGATGCCCGGGCGGCTGACCTTCACCATCAACCGCATCGCCGGCATGGGCTATGCCCTGCCCGGCACGGTGATCGCGGTGGGCGTAATCATCCCGTTCGCCGCCTTCGACAACACGCTGGATGCCTGGATGCGCGACCAGTTCGGCATTTCCACCGGCCTGCTGCTGTCGGGGACGGTCGCCGCGCTGGTGTTCGCCTACCTGGTGCGCTTTCTTGCCGTGAGCCTCAACACGGTCGAGGCGGGACTCGGGCGCATCCGCCCGAGCATGGACGATGCCGCCCGCTCGATGGGCGCGAACGCCGGGCGCACGCTCTGGCGGGTGCATATCCCGCTGATTCGTGGCAGTCTTCTCACCGCCGCGCTACTGGTGTTCGTCGACGTGCTCAAGGAGCTACCGGCGACACTGGTCCTGCGACCATTCGACTTCAACACGCTGGCGGTCAGGGCGTTCGAACTGGCCTCCGACGAGCGACTGCGCGACGCCGCGCTGCCGGCCCTGGCCATCGTGGCCGCCGGCCTGATCCCGGTGATCCTGGTCAGTCGCTCGATCACCCGCGCGAGAGGACATGAAGGCAGCATCTCCAGCCGTGACCCGATCGATGAATAAGCCCGCGGCTCCCCGTGGAGCTCACTCATGAGTGAACGGCTTAGCCTGGTGGACCTGACCGTCCGCTTCGGCCGCACCACGGCGGTCGAGGGCGTCAACCTCAAGCTGCCGACCGGCGTGATCGGCTGCCTGCTGGGGCCGTCCGGCTGCGGCAAGACCTCGATCCTGCGCACGGTGGCCGGCTTCGAGTCGCCCAGCGCGGGCGTGGTGCGCCTGCACGGCAACACGGTGGCCGGCGCCGGCTGGGGCCACCCGCCCGAACAGCGCCGGGTGGGCATGATCTTCCAGGACCTGGCCCTGTTCCCGCACCTGACCGTGGCCGACAACATCGGCTTCGGCCTGCCGAAAAAACCGGCCGAAAACCGACAACAACGCATCGACGAGCTGCTCGATCTCGTCGGCCTGCCGGGCATGGGCAAGCGCTATCCGCACCACCTATCCGGCGGGCAACAGCAGCGCGTGGCGATCGCCCGGGCGCTGGCCCCGCGCCCGGAAATCCTGCTGCTCGACGAGCCGTTCTCCAGCCTGGACGTGGAGCTGCGCGAAACCCTGCCGCGCGAGCTGCGCGACATCCTGCGCGAGGCGGAGACCACCGCCCTGCTGGTCACCCACGACCAGGCGGAGGCCTTCGCCATGGCCGACATCGTCGGCGTCATGCAGGCCGGCCGGCTGCACCAGTGGGACACGGCCTACAACCTCTACCACCGCCCCGAGACGCCGTTCGTCGCCGACTTCATCGGCCAGGGGACGCGCATCGCCGGCACCATGGTCGGGCCGGGGCGGGTCAAGACCGAGCTGGGGTTGCTCGAGGGCCAGGTCTCGCACGAGTACCCGCCGGGCACCGAGGTCGACGTGCTGGTCCGGCCCGACGACGTGATCATCGATGCCGACGGCCCCGGGGTGGCGGAGATCGAGGAGCGCGTCTTTCGCGGCGCGAACTTCCTCTACACCCTCGCCCTGCCCGGCGGCACCCGTCTGCTCAGCCTGGCGCCCAGTCACGATCACTACGCCCCGGGCGTGCGGGTCAACCTGCGCCCGGCGTTCACCCACCTGGTGCTGTTTCCGCGCGGAGGGGCCTCACGCCATGCCGACAGTGACGAGGAATAACCGCCGCGTACTGGCCGCCGTCGTGCTCGCCGGCCTGCTCGGCGGCGGGTCGACCACGGCGCTCGCGACCACCCCGCTATTCGACGCCCACCTGCATTACAACGCCGAGCAGCGCGCGGCCATCGAGCCCCGGGCCATTCTCGAGACACTCGAGAGCAACGGCATCGAGCACGCCGTGGTCACCAGCCGCCCGCCGGAGAACGCCCGCCTGCTCGCCGAGCTGGCGCCCGACCGCATCGTGCCGTTCCTGGGCGTCTATCGCGCCAAGGCCGACAAGGAAACCTGGATGCACCGGCCGGATCTGCCCGCCCGGGTGGAGACCTGGCTCGACCAGGGCGATTACCGTGGTCTGGGCGAACTGCACATCTTCGGTCGTGACCGCGACAGCCAGACGTTCAAGCGCCTGGTCGAGATCGCCGCCGAACGCGGGCTGGTGCTGATGCTCCACGGCGATCTCGCCATCATCGACCGCGCCTTCGAGATCGCGCCAACCGTCGACGTGCTCTGGGCGCACCTGGGCGACCAACCCGACCCCACCATCCTGCGCGCCGCGCTCGCCCGCCACCCCGAGCACCTGTTCATCGACACCTCGGTGCGCGACGAGCGCTTCCTGGATGAGCAGGGCCAATTGCTGCCCGAGTGGCGCGCCCTGTTCGTCGACCACCCCAACCGCTTCGTCGTCGGGGTGGACACCTACAGCCTGGCGCGCTGGCAGCGCTTCGACGAGGCGGCCGACACCATCCGCCAGTGGCTCGACCAGCTACCCGACTCGGTCGCCCGGCGCCTGGCGCGCGAGAACGCACGCGAGTTACTGCTCGACCCGTTGCTGCTGGGCAATCCCTGACCCTCGACCCCGCCCGGCCAACAGACTGGACTTGCTCGCGGTATTGGACCATTCTTGAGCTAGCGCCGACGGTGCCCCACGCGGGCCGCCCTGGCAGCCATCATCATCCACCGCGAACCACGCCAGGGACTCCCCGGACGACATGACGTCGCGAGACCAGCAACCCGATCCCGCCCGACGACGCCGGTCAATCTCGCCCCTGGTGCTGGCGATTTCCTACGTGGTCTACGCCGGCCTGTGGATCCTGACCTCCGACTGGTTGCTGGGCCTGTTCGTGCCGGCCGAGCAACTGGCGCGGGTGGGGTTGTTCAAGGGGCTGGGCTTCGTCGCCGTCACCGGGGTGATCCTCTACCTGCTGCTGCGCTGGCTGGAGTCGAACCGCGCCGCGCCAGCCACCCCCGACCAGGTACCGCGCCGCCGGCGCAGCGGGCCGTTCATCGTCTTCTTGGCCAACCTCCTGGTCGTCGCGATCGTGACGGCCGGCACCTATCTCTACCGCGCACCACTGGTCATCGAATCGGCCCAGTCCCGACTCGCCGACGTCGCCGCCCTGCGCGCCGACTTCATCGATGCCTGGCTCGAGGAACGGGCCAGTGACGCGCTGGTACTCCAGTCATCGACAACGATGCAGGACGCCGCCGGCCGCCTGATCGAATCCACCGACGACAGCACCGAGGCTGAACAGGCGCGCGTGCTCATCCTCGACCGATTCGAGGCCCTGCGCCGCGCCTACGGCTACGAGGCCGCCGCCCTGCTCGACGCGAGCGGCGCCACCCCGCTGGTCAACCACGGCATGACCCGCTGGCCCGATGAACTGCGGCGCGCCGCCGATCTCGCCGTTGACGGCCAGGTCGTCGAACTCTCGCCCGATCTCTACACCGACCGGCACGCCCACATCGACTGGCTGATACCGATCGGTGACGAGGCACCGATCGCCTACGCCCTGCTGCGCGCCGACGTGCCGCCGATTCCCCACGGCATGACGAACGACGGCATGGCCACCCACCTGGCCCGCGCCCAGGACGACACCGTGCTGCTGCTCGACGACACCGCACGGCAAACCGCCGAGGACCCCTGGCCCAACCTGCCCTGGGAGCAGAGCGGCCTGCGCCCGGCGGACTTCACCGTCGACGCCCGACCGCATGCCATCGAAACCAGCAATGTGAGCGGGGCGCCCGTGATCGGGGCCGTGCATCCGATCCCGGGGCGGGAATGGGCGGTGGTGGCCACCCAGACGCGCGCGAGCGTCCTGCAACCGCTCTACCAGACGTTGTGGCTGCTCGCGGTGGTCGCCTTCTTCCTGCTGGCGATCATGGCCGTGATCCTCACCCTGCTGTGGCGCCGCACCCGCGAGAGCGACGCGTTGCGCTGGACGGCGCGCACCGCCGAGCAGGATCGGTTGCTGCGCGTGTTCTACGACATGCCGTTCTTCGGCATGGCCATCAGCTCGCCAAACGACCGCCGCCTTACCGATGCCAACCCGCGGCTGGCCGAGATGCTGGGGCACCCGGGCGAGTCGCTGGTGGGCAAGAGCTGGGACGAGTTGCTGGGCGATGCCCTGCACGGTGACGAACACCAGGCCATGCAGGACCTGATCAACGGGATGGTCGATCACTGTGCCCAGGAATTCAGCCTCAAGCGCCCGGACGGGACGACCGCCCACCTGCGTTTCGACACCCGCCTGACGCGCTCGGAGGATGGCCGGGCCGAGCGACTGGTCTCGATCGCCGAGGACGTCACCCGCGAGCGCGAGGCCTACCACGCCCTGGAGCATCAGAAGGATCTCTACGACCTACTCTCGCAGACCAACCAGGCGATCACCCGCTGCCGCACGGCCGACGATCTGTTTGAGACGGCGTGCCGCGTGGCAGTCGATCACGGCCACCTGGCATTCGCCTGGATCGGACTGATCGACCGCGACAGCGGCTCGGTCGAACCGGTGGCGCAATACGGCGACCAGACCGGCCACATCGACCAGCTCGAGGTCAGCATCTACCCGCATGAACCGGCCGGCCAGGGACCGGTGGGCCGGGCGATCCGCGCCGACGAACTGGTGGTGGTGAACCACTTCCAGAGCGCCCTAGCGACCGGCATCTGGCACCAGCAGGCCATCGAGGCGGGCGTCGATGCCGTGGCGGCCTTCCCGATTCACCGGGGCGGCGAGATCATCGGCGCGATGGCCCTGTACGCCGAGGTCAGCGATTTCTTCGACGACGCGATCTGCCGCACGGTGGAAGAACTGGCCACCGACATCTCGTTCGCGCTGGACTACTTCGACCGCCTCGAGGACCTAGAGCGCGCCCGCGAAGCCGTCCAGGCCAGCCCCGCCGTGCTGTTCCGCTGGCTGCCCGAAGACGACTGGCCGACGGCCTTCGTCTCGAGCAACCTCGAACGCTGGGGGTATTCGGCCGAGGAGTGGCAGGCGCAACGGTACCCGTACGCCGAGATCATCCATCCCGACGACCTGGCGATGGTCGCCAGCGGTTTCGAGGAACAGGTCGCCAGCGGCGAGACGCAGTACCACCAGGAATACCGCGTGCGCATGGGCGACGGCGAGTACCGTTGGGTGGAAGAAGTCACCCTGGTGCGGCGCGACCCGCAGGGCACGCCGCTGTGGTTCGACGGCGTGGTCACCGACATCCACGACCGCCACGAGGTCGAGCAGCACGAGCGCCTGATGGCCAAGGTGATCGAGAACACCCGCGAGGGCGTGCTGATCACCGATCGGGACCAGGTGATCCTCGAGGTCAATCCCGCCTTTACCGACCTGACCGGGTACAGCGCCGAGGACGTGATCGGCCAGACACCCGACCTGCTCGCCTCGGGCCAGCACGACCGGGATTTCTACCATCGCATGTGGGAGGAGCTGGAACGCGACGGACACTGGCAGGGCGAGATCTGGAACCGTCGCAAGAACGGCGAGACCTTCCCGGAGATCCTGAGCATCAGCACGGTCACCGACCGCGAGGGCAACATCAGCCACTACGTCGGGCTGTTCGTCGACATCAGCCGCCAGAAGGAAAACGAATCCAAGCTCGATTTCCTCGCCCACCACGACCCGCTTACCGGCCTGCCCAACCGCCTGCTGATGATGGCCCGCCTCGAGCAGCTGATCGACGTGGCACGCCGCGAACATGATCATGTCGCCGTGCTGATGGTCGATCTCGACCGCTTCAAGGACGTCAACGACAGCCTTGGCCACGCCGTCGGCGACCAGCTGTTGATCAAGGTCAGCGAGCGCCTGCGCGACCGATTCGGCCAGGCCGACACCATTGCCCGGCTGGGCGGCGACGAATTCGCCCTGGCCGTCGCCGGCATCGACTCGGCCGCCGAGGTGGGCGAGCTGGCCGACCAGGTAATCAACGCGCTGGGCGAACCTTGGGAACTGGCCAAGGGTCAGCAGGTGCGCGTGCTCGCCTCGGTGGGCATTTCGCTCTTCCCGGACAACGCCGCCTCGCCGCTGGGCCTGATCCAGCAGGCCGACACGGCGCTCTACCGCGCCAAGGACGAAGGCCGCGGCACCTTCCGCTTCTTCTCCGACGAAATGACCGACGCGGCGCGCGATCGCGTCGCCCTCGAACTGCAGTTGCGTCAGGCGATCGACAACGACGAACTGCGACTGGTATTCCAGCCCCAGACCCGCCTCGACGATCACGGCCTGCACGGCGCCGAGGTGCTGGTGCGCTGGCAGCACCCGACCGAAGGGTTGATCTCGCCCGACCGCTTCATCCCCGTGGCCGAGACCACCGGCCTGATCTGGCCGCTGGGCGAGTGGGTGTTGCGCGAGGCCTGCCGCCAGGGCAAGGCCTGGCTGGATGCCGGCAGCGATTTCGGCCGCCTGGCGGTCAACCTCTCGCCGCACCAGTTGCGCCACGGCGAGGTCGACCGCCTGGTCAGGCGGGTACTCGAGGACACCGGCTTCCCGGCCGACCGGCTGGAACTGGAACTGACCGAGAGCGCGATCGTCCGGCGCGAGTCCGAGGCCCGCGACCTGCTCGATCGCCTGCGGGCGATGGGCGTGCACGTCGCGCTCGACGACTTCGGCACCGGCTACTCCTCGCTGGGCCAGCTGCGCGAATTCGCCATCGACGTGCTCAAGATCGACAAGCGCTTCATCGACCTGATCGACGAGCCCAGCGACCGCGGCCAGATCGCGCGCGTGATCATCGATCTGGGCCACACGCTCGGCCTGAAGGTACTCGCCGAGGGCGTCGAACGGCAAAGCCAGCTCACCTTCCTGCGCCAGTACCACTGCGACATCTACCAGGGCTACCTGGAAAGCCACCCGCTGCCGGGCGACGAGTTCGCCCAGCGTTACCTGTCCCACGCCTAACCCGGGCGTAGCGATTCACGCCCCGGACGTCATCTCCCGCGCCCATGCAACGCAACAAGCTCCTCTTTGCCACCGCCCTGACCGTCCTGCTGACCCTGGGATTCGTCGCCACCAGCGTGATCGGCTACTTCGTCGCCGAGGATTCGCTGGAACAGCAGATCGCCGAGGAGACCCTGCCGCTGACCAGCGACAACATCTTCTCGGAGATCGAGCGCGACCTGCTGCGATCGATCCTGATTTCCTCGTTGATGGCGCACGACACCTTCGTGCGTGACTGGGTGGTCGAGGGGGAAGAGGACCCGGAGGCGATCATCCGCTACCTCGCGGAAATCCAGCAGAAGTACGAGACCACCACCGCGTTTTTCGTCGCCGAGTCCAGCCGGCGCTACTACCACCCCGACGGGGTGCTGACGACGGTCACACGGGCGAACCCGGGCGATGCCTGGTACTTCCGCGTACGGGAGATGAACGAGCCGTTTGAGATCAATATCGACCACGACACGGCCGATCCCAGCCGGCTGTCGATCTTCGTCAACTACCGGGTCGAGGACGAGGCGGGCGAGTACATCGGCGTCACGGGCATCGGGCTCGCCGTCGAGACGGTCGCCGGGTTGATCGAGAGCTACCAGCGTCGCTACGGCCGCTCGATCTACTTCATCGACCGCGAGGGCACGATCACCCTGCGGGGCTCCGGCTACGACGGCCCGGAACGCATCCAGGCCCAGCCAGGACTGGCCCGCCACGCCATCCGCATCCTCACCAGCCCGAGCACCGATTTCGCCTACGAGCGCCCCGGCATCGGCACGACCTACGTCAATACCCGGCTGATCCCGGAACTCGACTGGTTCCTGGTGGTGGAACAGCGCGAATCGTCCGCCAATGCCCGATTGCTCAACACCCTGATCGTCAACATCCTGCTGGCGCTGGGCGTGACCGCCCTGGTGCTGCTGACCGGCGGCTGGACGCTGCGCAACTATCAGCGTCGGCTGGAGGCCATGGCCACCACCGACCGTCTCACCGGGGCGCGCAACCGCCAGGCCCTGGAGGTATTGTTCGAGCAGGCGCTGCGCCTGGGACGGCGCCATGACCAGCCGGTCTCGATCATCAACCTCGACATCGATCACTTCAAGGCCATCAACGACAGCCACGGTCATCAGGCGGGTGACCGGGTGCTCAAGGAACTCGTCGACACCGTTTCCTCGCAGATCCGGGAAATCGATACGCTCTGCCGCTGGGGCGGTGACGAATTCCTGATCCTGCTCCAGGACACGGATGCCGACCGCGCACGCCTCACGGCCGAACGCATTCGCGAGGCGGTGGCCCGACGCCAGCGTTCGCCCCAGAGTGAGGAGGGGTGGACCGTCAGCCAGGGCGTGGCGCAGTGTCGAGAGAACGAATCCCTCGACAGCCTGATCCATCGGGCCGACAAGGCGCTCTACCGGGCCAAGCGCAATGGCCGCAACCAGGTCGCCGTCGCCGAGCCCGGCTGATCGCCGCACCCGACCGCTGACCATCGTCGTCCACGAGCCCGGCACCCCGCCGATGGACGCCTGGCGGCTCGCGAAGGCATCGAGGTCGTGCCGATTTTCCCCCTACCGCTCGCGCTTTTGCCGGTACATGTCGGCGTCGGCCGCCTGCATGAGGGCCTCGGCGCTGCGACCGTCCTCGGGACAACAGGCCACCCCGATCGACACGCTCACCCGCGCCTCGCCCTGGTCGAGCTCGTAGGGCCGACCGACCTCCTCGCGCAGCTTGTCGACCACCACGCGCGCCTCGGCACGACTGGCGTGGCTGACCATCACCACGAACTCGTCGCCGGACAGGCGCGCCAGGCTGTCGGCCGACCGCATCTGCTCGCGCAGGCGCTCGGCCACCTGCTGCAGGAGCTGGTCGCCGGCGGCATGGCCGAACCCATCGTTGACCGCCTTGAACCCGTTGAGGTCGAGGTAGAGCAGGCAGAAGCCGATGCCGCCGTAGCGATGAAACTCGTTGACCGCCAGATGTAGCCGGTCGAGGAACAACCGTCGGTTGGGCAGCCGGGTCAGCGCGTCGTGGGTGGCCGCCCATTCCAGTGCGTTCTCCGCCTGCTTGCGCGCGGTGATATCGATGATCAGGATCAGCACGCTCGCCTCGGTCAGCGGCGAGCAGCGCCCCTCGTAGTAATGTCGCGAGCCGTCGAAGTCGAGGTGATACTGGTAGGTCTGCACCTCGCCGCTCGCCAACGTCCGTTGGATCACGGACAAGGTCAGCTCGGCGAGATCCGGCGGCAACACGTCCGCCACGGTGCGGCCCAGAAACGTCTCCGGCTCGGCCAGCAGGGGGATGCCGTCACCCGGCTCGAAATCGAGGATGCGACCCTCGGTGTCCATGGTGAACAGCAGGTCGGGCATCGCCTCGATGATCGCGGCATTGCGCCGGTGACTCGCGGCCAGGCGCCGCTCGCTGATCGCCACCTGCTCCAGCGCCGAGGCACGCCGCGTGAACAGCCAGCCGACCAGGAGCAGCAACAGCCCGGACACCACCGCCCAGATAAGCAGACGCCAGTGATGGTCATTGGCGTTGGCCGCCAGGCGGGACGACAGCAGGCTCAGGTCCTCGGCGGCCACCACGTCCAGCGGCCAGCCCGTCGGCCGGGCCAGCGCGTATTGAAACGCGTGACCACCGGACACGCCGGGAAACCGCCCGACCGGCTGCGCCGGGTCACCGGCCCGCAGCCAGTCAAGCAGGGTTTCCGACGGCAGGGTCGGGTCGGCCCGATCGAGCAGCAGGCCACCCTGACGATGGGCAAGCAACGAGACGAGGCGCTCGCTCGCCGTCACCCGATCGAGCAGCGCGGCCACGGCGGCGAGATCGATATACGCCACCAATACCCCGTGAAACGTCCCGTTCGCGTCGAGGAGTGCACGGCTCATCGCCATCAGGCGCGTGTCGCCCGCGTCGATCGGCTGGGAAAGGAACGCCGGATCCCCGGCGCGACGCGCGGGGGCCTTCACGTGGACACGGAAAAAGGCCTCCCCGGCGGGGTCGATCGGCAGGTCCGCGGCGCGACGGCGTGTGGCCACCGGCGCGCCCGATTCGTTGAGCCACCACAGGTCACGGACCAGGGCATTGGCATCGAGCGAGGACTCCATGGTCCGCGCGTGCTGCGAGGCCGGCTCGTCCAGGCGCTGGATCAGGCGCTCGCGGACCACCCGCAGGTCACGGTCGATGGCATCGAGCTCGCTGTCGATCAGGGTTGCCTGCATCAGCGCGACCAGTCGCGTGCGCTGTTCGACCTGTTCGTTGGCATGACGCTCATAGCGCTCGATCGCCTGCCAGCTCGACCAGGCCAGGACCGAGAAGATCAGTGCCCAGATCGCGAGCAGCAGCAACCCGACTCGATACGCCGGCCAGGTGGCGCGGGTCGGCGATCCGCTGCCCTGGATCGAGCGACCCGGAAGTGAGGCCCCGGCATCCTGGCGGGACTCCGAGGACGAAGTCATCCGTCGGTTTCCAGCAGCCGGACACGCGCCGCCCCGTCGCGACGGTCAATCTCGAACTCGACCTCGACGTACTCGGGCTCGTCATTCATCGGGGTGGGGTCATTGGTGCAGGCACAGCCGGCAACCACGCTGGTAAAGAACAGGCCGGCATGGATGCGCAATCGCGTCGCATCGCCCCGGCTGCTGATCACCATGACCGACAGGGCATCGCCCTGCGCGACGTTGCCGTGGGCCATGCCCTGCTGTAGCGGCAACTCGTCCGGGGACAGTGCCGACACCTCGGCCTTGAAGGTCGCCTCCCGGTCGGCGGGCGCGGCGCTTGCGGTTTGCGGCAGGGTCAACATCGCCAACTCCTCGTGCCGGGAAATGCCCGGCCATGGCTCGACTGTAGCGCATGGCGCGGAACGCATGAAGCCCGGCCCCGTGCCGCCAGGAGCGGCCCGCGCGGCAGGCGGACCGATCGTGCACTACCCTTTTGCGGTCTATGCAATCGGTCGACCCGACCAATCGGTTTATGAGCGAATGCTAAACCTTTCGTCCAACCGGCCGATACGCCAACTCAACAGCACCTTTCGCCCCGCGCGGGCCGACTCGCAGCAAATCGACCCGGCACAGGAGATCCATAATGAAGAACCTGCCCATCGGCACCCGGCTCGGCCTGGGTTTTGGCCTGCTCACCCTGTTGATCGTGCTGATCGCCGGGGCAGTCTGGACGCAGTACAGCCAGGTGCGCGACGCCCAGGCAATCAACCAGCACACCTACCTCGTGCTCGAGGAACTCGAGAGCCAGGTACTGTCCCTGGTGAACATCGAAACGGGCCAGCGGGGCTACCTCGTGACCGGCGACGAGAGCTTTCTCCAGCCCTATCACGACGGACGCGAGTCCTTCCTGCGCCGCAACGATCGGCTCGAGGAGATGACCGCGGACAACCCCAAGCAGTTGGAGCGCCTGGCCGAACTGGAAAAGCGTTACCACCACTGGATGGACAACTACATGCAACCGGCGGTCGATCTGCGCCGCGCGGCCGGCAATATCTCGCTGGAGGTGCGCCGCCAGGTCCAGGCCCTGATGGACGAGGCCAAGGCCGACATGGACGCCATGCGCGAGCTCGATCACGCCATGATCGACGAGGAGCGCGCCCTGCTCGAGGAACGCCAGGCCGCTCTGCAAACGGTCGATGCCCGCATGAAGGGCGTACTGTTCTTCGGCAGCCTGATCGGCGTGCTGATCGCCATCCTCGCCGGCCTGCTCATTACCCGCTCGGTGGTCCGCCCGATCCAGGAGGCCGTGGACATCGCCGATCACGTCGCCCAGGGCGACCTGACCATCGATCCGACCTCGGACGCGAAGGACGAGACCGGCCAGCTGATCCGGCGTCTCGGCGCCACCGTCAAGCGCCTGCGCGAGATGATGGGCGACATCTCCAACAGCTCCTCGCAACTGGCCGCGGCCACCGAGGAGATGTCGGCGGTCTCCGAGCAGACCAAGGGCGGGGCGGAGAAGCAGCGCGACGAGACCTCGCAGGTCGCCACGGCCATCACCCAGATGAGCAGCGCGGTCGAGGAGATCGCCCGGAACATGCAGAGCGTGAACGACTCGGCCACCGAGACCGACGATCGGGCACGGGCCGGCATGGAGGCGATGGACGACAACATGCGCGCCATGCAGTCGCTCGCCGACGACATGCAGCGCGCCGGCGACGTCATCCGCGACGTCAACAAGCACAGCGACTCGATCGGCTCGGTGCTCGACGTGATCGGCGGCATTGCCGAGCAGACCAACCTGCTGGCACTGAACGCCGCGATCGAGGCGGCCCGTGCGGGCGAACAGGGTCGCGGCTTTGCCGTGGTAGCCGAGGAAGTGCGCAGCCTGGCCAATCGCACCCAGGATTCGATCGGCGAGATCGAGCAGATGATCGAGAAGCTCCAGTCCGGCGTGCGCGAGGCCGTCGGCGTGATGGAGCGCAGCAGCGAGAGCGCCCGCGACACGCTCGACCGCACCGGCCACACCCAGGGCCTGCTCGACGAGATCGCCCAGTCGGTACGTCAGATCACGGATCTCTCCACCCAGGTGGCCAGCGCGGTCGAGGAGCAGACCGCCGTGACCGAGGAGATCAATCGCAACGCCGTGAACATCGACCAGGTCTCCAACGAGTCGCTCGATGCCATCGAGCAGATCAACACGGCCAGCGCCGATCTCGCCCGCCTGGCCGCGTCGCTCTCCGAGATGGTCGGCCAGTTCCGCCTCCAGCGCGGCTGAGTTTCGTCCGTCGCAATCAGCAAGGCCCCGCGTTTGGCGGGGCCTTTGTCGTTCATGTCGCGTCGACCGGGCGGGTGGTCAGAACATGGTGACCGGGTGGTAACCCTGGGCCTGCCAGCCGATCATGGCGACGAAACCGTCACCGGTCAGGTCCAGGCCGTCGAACAGCGTGTCGTTGTCGACCCCGAACACCTCGGTGGCCACCGCGCACACTTCCAGACGCACGCCGAGCTCGGCCAGCCGCGCCACCTCGGATTCGATCCGCATCAGGGTCGCCGGATCGGCCACGTCCTCGCCCGCCTCGGTGGTCAGGAACTGGACGGTCGGGCCGATGAAGACGATCACCAGGTCCGGCTCCAGGCCCTGGCGAACGAAATTGGCGTGCGTGCCGCGAATGATTTCCAGGTAGAACGCGGTCTTCTCGGCCTCGGTGAAGTCGATCTGGAAGACGCCCTTGGCCTCCTCCACCCCGGCGAGTGCCGCCGTGTCGTCGACGGGAGCGGCGGCCTGCGCCGACAAGGGCATCGCGATGGCCAGCACCACGGTGGCCATAAAGGCCGCCATGAAGGATTGGATCGTGCGCTTGATCATGGGAACACTCCGTTTCGCCTGAATGGGAACGCCGGCTGACCCGGGTAGGCAGACCAGATTACTTAGCCAGCTATCGGAGTGTAATCGGCCATGGCCGGCACTGCTCAGAGAAATCCCGCGATCAGGGCCAGCATGACGATGGCACCGAAGACGTTGTTGCGTCGAAAGGCCAGCACGCAGTCGTCGAGCTGGCGCGAGCGGGCGGTGCGCAGGATCCAGACGGCCGACACCGCGGCGACGGCCAGGCCGACGAAATAGCCGGCGGCGAGATCGACCATCGCGCCCACGGCCACCAGCCAGGCCAGCGTCCAGACATAGGAGAGCCCCACGGCCATGAGATCAAAACGACCAAACAGGATCGCCGAAGACTTCACCCCGATCTTGAGATCGTCCGGCCGGTCGGCCATGGCATACAGGGTGTCGTAGGCGAGCGTCCAGCCAATGTTCGCCAGCAGAAGCAGCCAGGCGACCGGGGCGACCTCGCCATGGTGGGCGGCAAAGGCCATCGGGATGGCCCAACCGAAGGCGAGCCCCAGGTGCACCTGGGGCAGGTGATGGAAGCGCTTGCCGAAGGGATAGGTGGCGGCCAGTATCACCGCCACCACGGACAGGGCGATGGTGGTGGCATTGAGCTGCAGCACCAGCAGGAACGAGATACCCACCAGGACGGCGAACACGCCCAGTGCCTCGCGCGAGGTGATCCGCCCGGTGGCCAGGGGGCGTCCCCTGGTGCGAGTGACGTGACCGTCGACGTGCCGATCGGCATAGTCGTTGATCGCGCAGCCGGCCGAGCGCATCGCGATCACGCCCAGGGTGAAGATCAGGAAGATGAACAGGTCGGGTTGCCCCGCGCCGGCGACCCACAGCGCCCAGTAGGTGGGCCAGAGCAGCAGGAAGATGCCCACCGGTCGATCCAAGCGGGTCAGGGCGAGGTAGGCGCGGGTTTTCTCGGCGATCAGGGACAAGGGGATACCTTAGCGGTCAGAAATCAGAGGGAAGATATCAGAACCACGCCCAAGCCTCTGCCCCTGACCTCTTCAAGCTTCCCGCTCCCGATACGCTAGAATGCCGGCCTGCAATCGCCCGATCGAACCCGAGGTTTCCGCATGATCCGCAATTTCCAGGCAAAGCTTCCGACCGTGGCCGAGGACTGCTGGGTCGACCCGACCGCGGTGGTGATCGGCGACGTGGTGCTGGACGAAGGGGTCTCGGTCTGGCCGAACGCGGTGCTGCGCGGCGATGTCCAGCAGATCCGTGCCGGGCGCCTGACCAACCTGCAGGACGGCGTGATCGTGCACGTCAACCAGCCGTCGGCCGCTCATCCGCAGGGCATGCCCTGCCGGATCGGCGAGGAGGTGACCGTGGGCCATCGTGCCATCCTGCACGCCTGCACGGTGGGCAACCGGGTGCTGGTGGGCATGGGCGCGATCGTGATGGACGACGTGGTGGTCGAGGACGAGGTGATCATCGCCGCGGGCAGCGTGGTCTCGCCCGGCAAGGTCCTGGAAAGCGGCCACCTCTACGTCGGCGCCCCGGCACGCAAGATCCGCCCGCTCAGTGACGAGGAACGCGAGCACCTGGTCGAGTCGGCGCGCTTCTACCGCGAGCTGGCGCAGGACCATCGCGCCAGCGGGTGATCGGCACGCCCACGGTACCCGGTTACTCGGCCGGCGCCTCGTTGCCCGCCGCCGGTAGCGGCTTGAGTCCCAGGATCAGTTCGCTGACGTTCTGACGGAACAGCCCGATGAACGTCCCGGTCGGGAGGTTGCTGTCGCCGAGCCACAGGCCGGTCAGCGGAGGCGCCAGGCCAACCGACTCGGGCAGCGCCGAGCCGCGCTTGTCCTCGAGCCATTGCTCGAGCGCGCCGTCGCCGACCCCGGCCACCGGGAAGACGTGCGGCGTCTGATTGCGCTCGATCAGCTCGATGGCCTTCTCGCTCTCGGCGGCGTCGGTCACGTTCAAGAGCTCGAAGTGATAGGCCTTGGCGAAGTAGGCGAACACGTCGTTGTCGGTGACCAGCACCCGCTCGCCCCGCGGGATGTCTTCCAGCAGGCCCTCGGTCTCGCGGTCAAGCGATTGCAATTCGATATTCACCCGCAGGCGATTGCCCTCGATCTCGCCGGCGACCGACTCGAGACGCTCCTTGAGCTCGATCGTCAGGTGATCGACCGCGTACTGGAGCAGCGAGGGATCGTGGTAGGTGTGCGGGTTGACGCCGTCCTCGGTCTCGATCAGGCGAAACTCCGGAATGCGATCGGTCAGCGTCACCCGGTCGGATGAGTCGCGCGCCTCGGCCGCCTCGATGAACTCGGGCATCAGACCCAGCCCCTGGTAGACCACGAGATCCGCCGACTCGATCCGCTCGCGATCGTCATCGTCGAGCTCGTACCCCAGCGGCGAGCGCTCGCCCTCGACGACCGCCTCGACCTCGACGAAACCGCGGGCGAGGTTCTCCACCAGGTTGGCGGTCATCGAGGTGTCGGTCACCACGACCAGCGTGTCGATATCCTCTTCGCCACCGGCGTATTGCAGCACCTCGTCCTGGGCGTGGGCCGCGGGGACCAGGATCACGGCGGCCAGCGACAGGGTCGCGGCGTGGGAAAGCCAACGGAAGAATGTCTGCACAACGAGCCTCGGATAGATGAATGCGTGGGGCGAGATCTGGCACGCGTGATGGTAGGAACCCGCGCCCGCCGGCGCAAGGACGTCTCGCTGCGGGCATGCTAACGTAAGGTCCCCCGACCCGAGGCGTAACCATGGCGAGCACCGCGTACGAGGATTACCTGAAAGCGATCTTCAAGCTGGCCGAGCAGTCGCCGGAGCCGGCGGTGTCCACCTCGGCGATCGCCGACCGGCTGGGCATCGCCCGCGCCTCGGTCACGGCCATGCTCAAGCGCCTGCACGCCGACGGCTTGATCCATTACGCCCGCTACCAGGGCGCGGCGCTCACCGACGCCGGCTGGACCATCGCCGTCGACATGATCCGTCGCCACCGGGTGATCGAGACCTTCCTCGCCCAGGACCTGAAATTGCCGCTGGCCGAAGTCGATGCCGAGGCGGAAATCCTCGAGCATGCCTTTTCCAGCCGCCTGATCGATCGATTGTGGGACCACCTCGGCCAGCCGGAGTTCGACCCGCACGGCGCGCCGATCCCACGCCCCGACGAGGCGCCGGTCGAACGCCGCCAGATGGTCGCGCTGGGGAGTCTCGCCATCGACGAGGGCGCCACGGTGGTGCGTCTCGCCGCCGAGAACGCCGCCGACCTGCGCCGGCTCACCCAGCTGGGAATCCTGCCCGGCCAGTTCGTCCGTCGTCGCGCCAGCCAGCCGGGCTCGGCCGACGTGGTGGTCACCATCGGTCGCCACGAGCGCCCACTGGCGGCCACCCTGGCCGAGCGGGTCTGGACCATCCGCTCGGCCAGCGAGTAGCCGCCCGACGGACTCAGTCGAGGAAGCGCTGGCGCGAGGTGAGGAAGGTGTACTCCGAGCCCTCGGTCCAGCCGGCCACGTCGCGGCGGTAGTCGGTCAGCGACTCGTAGACCCGCTTGGCGAACGCGTCGCCCTCGGTGATCTCGGCAAGCACCTCGTTGGACTTCTCGAACAGCGCTTCCATGATCTCGTCGCTGAAGTAGCGCAGCTCGACGCCGTGCTCCTCGGTGAGCGTCTTGAGCGCCCGGTTGTTGCGCGCGGTGAACTCGGAAAGCATGTCCAGCGCCGCGCTCTTGATCGCCCCCTCGACGATCTGTTGCAGGTCGGCGGGCAACGCCTCGTAGGCCTCCTGGTTGATCAGGGCCTCCATGGTCGCCGACGGCTCCTGCCAGCCCGGCGCGTAGTAATACTTGGCCGCGCGGTGGAAACCGAAGGCCAGATCGTTGAACGGGCCCACCCACTCGGCGGCATCGATGGTGCCGTCGTCGAGCGCCTGGAACAGCTCGCCGCCCGGGGTGTTGACCACCGAGACGTCCAGCCGTCGCAATACCTCGCCACCGATGCCCGGCAGGCGCATCTTCAGCCCCTTGAAGTCCTCGACCGACTCGATCGGCTTTCTAAACCAGCCACCCATCTGCGGGCCGGTGTTGCCACCCGGACGCGGGATGATGCCGTGCGGCTTGTAAAGCTCCTCCCACAGCGCGATGCCCTCGCCGTGGTAGAGCCAGCCGTTCATCTCGTCGGCGGTCAGGCCGAAGGGCATGGCGGCAAAGAAGGCCGCCGCCGGCATCTTGCCCTGCCAGTAGTAGGCCGCGCCGTGGCCCATCTCGGCCGTACCGGCCTTGACTGCATCGAACACCTCGAGTGCCGGGACGATCTCGCCGGCGCCATAGACGTCGACCACCAGCCGGCCGCCGGACATATCGGTGATGTACTTGGCGATGTTGTTCGCACCGGTGCCCAGCCCCGGGAAGTTCTTCGGCCAGGTGGTGACCATCTTCCAGCGGATCGGGTCGGCCGCGGTCGGGCCGCTCGCGGTGGCCGCACCGGCCTGTTCGCCGGTCTCGCTGTTGCAGCCGGTCAGGGCAGTGGCGGCGCCGGCGACACCGGCCCAGGTCAGAAACTCGCGGCGTTTCATGGCAGGACTCCTTAGATGGGTTCGGATGATTCAGTATTTGAAAAAACAGGAGGCGCGAGCCGGAAGCTCAAAGCCTGAAGCCGGAAGAATAGCCGCTTAAAGCTTCCCGCTTCCAGCTTCCAGCTTCACGCTCGGCTAGGCCGGCTGGAGATTCGCATACGACAGGATCAACCACTTCGCGCCGTGCTGGCCGAAGTTAACCTGCACCCGCGCCGAGGCGCCGGTGCCCTCGCAATCGAGGATGGTGCCCTCGCCGAACTTCGCATGACGCACGGTCTGGCCGATCTCGAAACCGGTCTCGTTCTGCTTGTGGGTGCGCGGGCCCGGCTCGCCCTCGGGTCGCCGGGCACCGAAGGCCGCCGCTGCACGGGTCGCCCGCGGGCGGACCTCCTCGACAAGATCCGGCGGCAGCTCGCCGAGAAAGCGCGACGGCATGGGGAAGATCTGCTTGCCGTGCAGCCGGCGCGACTCGGCGCAGGTGATGGTCAGCTGCTGTTCGGCGCGGGTGATGCCCACGTAGCAGAGCCGGCGCTCCTCCTCGAGGCGGCCGGGCTCGTCGATCGACATCTGGTGCGGGAACAGGCCCTCCTCGACCCCGACCAGGAACACCTGCGGGAACTCGAGCCCCTTGGCCGCGTGCAGCGTCATCATCTGCACGCAGTCCTCCCAGGCCGCGCCCTGCGCCTCGCCCGCCTCGAGACTCGCGTGCGCGAGGAAGGCCTCGATCTCGCTCATCTCCTCGTCGGTGTTGCGCTCCATGACGAAGCCGCGCCCGGCAGAAACCAGCTCGTCGAGGTTCTCGATCTTGGCCTCGCCGCGCTCGCGGTCGCGGTCCTTCTCGAACAGTGCGCGCAGGCCGCTCTTGTCGATGGTCTTCTCGATCCGTTCGCCCAGCTCGTCGTTGATCGTCTGCTGGTCGATCGCCTCGATCAGGGTCATGAACTGGCGCAGCGCCCCGCCGGCGCGGGCGGACAGACGATTCTCCGCCAGCAGGATCAGCGCGGCGTCCCACAGCGAGGCGCCCTGCTCGCGCGCCGCCTGGCGGATTTCATTGAGCGTCTTGTCGCCGATGCCGCGGGTCGGCCGGTTGACGATCCGATCGAAGGAGGTGTCGTCGTGGCGATTGGCCACGAGCTTCAGATAGGCGAGCGCGTCGCGAATCTCGGCGCGTTCGAAGAAGCGCAGACCACCGTAGATGCGATACGGCATCCCCTCGCGGATCAACGCCTCCTCGAGCAGACGCGACTGGGCGTTCGACCGATACAGCACCGCGCAGTCGGAACGCTGGTGGCCCTCGCGCACGGCGGTGGCGATCTGCTCGACCACGAAGTTGGCCTCGTCCTGGTCGTTGAAGGCGCGGTAGAAGCGGATCGGCGCGCCCGACTCGCCCTCGGTCCAGAGGTTCTTGCCTAGCCGGCCCTGGTTTCTCGCGATGACGCTGTTGGCCGCCTCGAGGATGGTGCGCGTCGAGCGGTAGTTCTGCTCGAGGCGGATCAGGTGCGTGTTGGGGAAGTCGCGCGAGAAGTGCTGGATGTGCTCGACCTTCGCGCCGCGCCAGCCGTAGATCGACTGGTCGTCGTCGCCCACGGCGAAGATGCCGTTGTCCTCGCCCACCAGCAATCGTGCCCAGGCGTACTGCAGGGCGTTGGTGTCCTGGAACTCGTCGATCAGCACCTGGCGGAAGCGACGCTGGTAGTGGGCCCGCAGGGCGTCGTTACCGCGCAGGAGCTCGGTGGCACGCAGCAGCAGCTCGGTGAAGTCGACCAACCCGCTGCGCTCGCAGACGCGCTCGTAGGCCTTGTAGATCACGATCACCTGGTCGCGGATCGGGTCGTCGCCCGGTGTCACGTGGCGGGCGCGCAGCCCCTCTTCCTTGAAGCCGTTGATCATCGAGGCGACCAATCGCGGCGGGAACCGGTTCTCGTCGAGTTCCGCCTCGCGGATCAGGCGCTTGACCAGCCGCAGCTGGTCGTCCGAATCGATGATCTGGAAGCCCTCGGGCAGCCCGGCCTCCTTGGCGTGCTGGCGCAGCAGACGATGCGACAGGCCGTGGAAGGTGCCCACCCACATGCCGTCGACGCCGCGCGGCCCCAGCTCCTGCCCGTCGAGCAACGAGCCCAGTCGGCCGCGCATCTCGCCGGCGGCCTTGTTGGTGAACGTCACGGCCAGCAGCGAATAGGGCGAGATGCCCTGCTCGGCGACCAGCCAGGCCATGCGGTGGGTGAGCACGCGCGTCTTGCCCGAGCCCGCGCCGGCGAGCACCAGGGTGGCCAACGAGGGGCTAGTGACCGCCTCGCGCTGGGCGGCGTTGAGTGGGTCGAGAATCGGATCTTGAGACATGGGCGCATTGTACCGGAACCGACCCGCAAACCGACCGCCCGAACGGGCGGTTCGGGCAGCCAGCCAGCATCGATCCTACGGCCCGGTATCGCCGCAGAAATACCGCTCGGTGCCCAGCCCGTCCATCGCCATGGCGATGCGCTCGATCCCCTGCCGGTAGGCGGCCGAGCGCAGGGATTCGTCCTCGGCGATCGCCCGCTCGAACACCAGATCGGCCTGCTCGCCCAGCCGCTCGGCCAGGCGTCGTTCGATCTCGTCCTCGCTCCAGTAGTCGCCCATGCGGTTCTGCACCCACTCGAGGTGACTGACGATCACCCCGCCGCTGTTGGCGAGCACGTCGGGGATGACGGTCACGTCCCGCTCGGCCAGCTTGCGGTCGGCGGCGTTGTTGATCGGGCCGTTGGCGATCTCGAGGATGGTCGGTGCACGAATCGCATCGACGTTCTTCTCGGTGATGGCGTTCTCCAGCGCCGCCAGCACCAGCACGTCGACGTCGAGGGCCAGCAGTTCCTCGTTGGTGAGCTTGTCGACCTCCACCTCCGAGCACACCGTTTCCTCACAGTAGACCTGCCCCGAAAGCTCGGAGGACTCGTGCTTGCGCTCCCAGATCGGCAGCGGGTCGAGCCCCTCCTCGCGGTAGATCGCGCCGCGCGAATCGGCGATCGCGACCACCCGGTAGCCGGCATCGTGCGCCAGCCGCGCGAAGTGGAAACCGGCGTTACCGAAGCCCTGCACCGCGATGCGCGGACGCTGGTCGGCCCGGCCGCGGCGGCGCTCCCAGATATTGAGCACCTGCAATGCGCCGCGACCGGTGGCCGCCGTGCGACCGAGCGAACCGCCATGGCCCGGCGGCTTGCCGGTGATCACGCCGCGCTGGTGGCGGCCGGCGGCCTGACGGTACTCGTCGGCCATCCATCCCATGATGGTCTCGTTGGTGTTGACGTCCGGCGCGGGGATGTCGCGGTCGGGACCGATCACGTCGAGCAGGGCGCGGATGTAGCCGCGCGACAGGCGTTCGAGCTCGAGGCGCGAGAGCTGCTTGGGATCGACGCAGATACCGCCCTTGGCACCGCCAAACGGCAGGTCGACCACGGCGCACTTCACCGCCATCCAGAAACTCAGCGCGGCGACCTCGTCGCCGGTGACGTTGGGGTGGAAGCGGATGCCGCCCTTGCCCGGCCCGCGGGTGTTGTCGTAGAGCGAACGCCAGCCGGTGAACACCTTGAGCGAACCGTCGTCCATGCGCAGCGGAATCTCCACCTCGACCACCCGGTTGGGTTGCGACAGCCGCCGCCGGGCGTCCTCCGAGATGCGCTCGTCGTCCATCAGGGGCTTGAGATGCACCAGCGCATCGGCCAGCAGTCCACCGTTTTTCGTCATCGTCATTCCTCCATCGTCACGCGACCCCTGCCCGCCAGCGGTCACCGAGGGGCCATCGCCCTGAGCGTAGCAGCGCGTGAACGAGCCGACCGACTCAATCCGACAGGAGACGGGCAAAGCCCGCGGGTGGCAATGGCGGGCTGAAGAGGTAGCCCTGGTAGGTGTCGCAGCCGTTGGCGCGCAGGAAGGCCAGTTGCGCCTCGGTCTCGACCCCCTCGGCGATCACCGACAGCCGCAGGGCGTGGCCCATGGCGAGGATGGCACCGGCGATCTCGCGGTCATCGTTGTTCTCGGCGAGATCGTCGACGAAACGCTTGTCGATCTTGAGTACGTCGATGGGGAACTGGCGCAGGTAGGCGAGCAACGAATACCCGGTGCCGAAATCGTCGATGGCCAGGTGTAGGCCCAGGCGACGCAGGGCACGCAGCACCCGCACGGACCGCTCCTGCTGGTGCATCAGCGCGCTTTCGGTCAACTCCAGTTCCAGCCGGTCGGGCGGGTAGCCGGTCTCGTCGAGCACCGCCCGGACACGCTCGACCAGCGACTCGTCGTGCAGCTGGCGCGCCGAGAGGTTCACCGCCAGCCGTGGGACGGCCAGGCCGGCATCGCGCCATTCGCGACCCTGTCGACAGGCCTCGCGCAGAACCCAGTCGCCCAACAGGCCGATCATGCCGGTCTGTTCGGCCACCGGGATGAAGGCATCCGGCGGCACCAGGCCCCGCTCGCCGTCCCGCCAGCGCACCAGCGCCTCGGCGCCGATGATCCGCCCGCTGGCGATCTCGACCTGGGGCTGGTAGTGAAGCTCGAGCTCGCCCGCCTCGATCGCCCGGCGCAGGCGGGTTTCCATCTCGATGCGGTGTCGCGCGCTGGCCGTCAGGCTGTCGTCGAAGAAGCGGAAACCGCCGCGCCCCTCGGCCTTGGCCCGGTAGACGGCGGCATCCGCCTGCTGCAGGAGGGCTTCGGGGCTGCGACCGAAATCCGGGTAGCAGGTAATGCCGATGCTCGCGCCTAGGCGCACCTCGGTGCCGTTGTCCAGCCGCCAGGGCCGACTGAGCACCTCGATGACGGTCTCGGCCAGGCCGGCCAGGTCGGTTCGGCCCAGGTTCTCGGCCAGCACGGCGAACTCGTCGCCGCCCAGGCGGGCGAGACAGCGACCCTCCAGCAGGGATTCGAGACGTTGTGCCGCCTGGCGCAACAGGGTGTCGCCCACGTGATGCCCGTAGCTGTCGTTGACGTCCCGGAACCGGTCGAGGTCGATCAGCAGCAGCCCCAACGCGGCCACGTCCGCCGAGGCGACGCGCTCGTGCAGGTGGGAAAGCAACAGCGCGCGGTTGGGCAGATCGGTGAGCGCATCGTGGCGGGCGAGGAAATCCAGACGCGCCTCGGTGGCCCGCAGGCGCGACATGTCGGTGAACAGGTGGACCACGTGGTCGTCCTCGCCGACCGGCCCGACCACCCGGCTGATCGCGCGCAGCTCGGGGAAGATCTCGCCGTTCTTGCGCCGGCTGGTCAACTCCCCCTGCCAGTGCCCGCTCGTCGCCAGCGCCGTTCGAATCGTCGACCAGGGACTGGTGACGTGCTCGGCGTCCAGCAGGGTGACCGGTTGCCCCAGCACCTCGTCCTCCGTGTAGCCGGTCAGCGACTGGAACGCCCGGTTGACCATCACGATCCGCTCGTCGGCATCGGTGATGATCACGCCCTCGAGCGTGTTTTCCAGCACCGCGGCCGCCTCGCGCTGGCGTCGCTCGCCCTCGCGCTGCTCGGTGATGTCGGTGACCACCCCCTCGATCCGCTCGACCTGACCGTGCTCGTCTCGGAAGACGTGGGTCAGATCACCGACCCAGCGCGATGTGCCATCGGCGTGCAGGATGCGGTACTCCTGGCGGTAGGCCGTCGCCCCGGCGGCGAGCCGCTCCTCGACCTCCGCGCCGATCCGAGCGAGATCATCCGGGTGGACGATGTCGGCGAAGTGGCGGCGGCCCTCGAGGAAGTCCTCGGCCGTGTAGCCCCACCGCGAGACGTTGCCGGAGACGAACGCCACCGGCCAGCCCGGCGCCAGCCGCCAGCGAAACAGCACCACGGGGCTCGCCTCGATCACCTCGTAGGCCGTCTCCAGTTCCCGCCGGGTCTCGGCCAGGCGGCGACCCCGATTGACCACCGTGCGACGGAGCCAGAACGCCACGCCCAGGGCGAGGAACAGCAACGCCCCGCCAACACCCACCAGCCACGCCACCCAGCCGGGCACCAGCACCCGTGGGCGCTCGCCCAGCCAGCGTTCGAGGATGTCGAAGTACACGGAATCGCCGTCGGCCTGCCAACTGGACAGATGCCGGTCGATCGCCGCCAGCAACTCGGGGTTGCGCCCCTCCCCGGTCGCGAAGAACAGCCGTGCCGGCTCCATGACCACCGGCGTGCGCTCGAGGGCGTACTCGTCGTGGTAGCGACTGCCGAACAGATGGTTGACCACCGCCACGTCGGCGCGTCCATCGGCGACCGCCGCGAAGGCCGCGTGGAAGTCCTCGACCACGAGCGGCTCGAAGTCGACACCGAACTCGTCGAGCAACACCTCGATCCGCGACTGCTGGATCGAGCCTTCCAGCAGCGCGATGCGCCGGTTGTCCAGATCGAGGATCGAGCGGACCTGCAGATCCGGGCGACGATAGACCTGTGACCAACTGTGCAGTGCCGGCAGGGCATGAAAGTCGAGCCGGGCCTCGCGCGCCTCGCTGATCGCCACGTCCGGCATCAGGTCGATCTGCCCCTGGGCCACGCGATCGAGGCAATCGCCCCAGGCACAGTCCTCGAAGGAGAGCGTCCAGCCCTCCGCCACGGCAATCCGCTCGATCAAGTCGACGAATATGCCGGCCGGCTGCCCCGCCTCGTCACGAAACACCTTGGGGTCGTTTTCGTAGAGGCCGACCGTCACCTCACGGGCCGACACCGCGGTGGCCAGCAAGCTCAGCGCCAGTGCCCAGGCCAGTCTCCGCATGGCCCGGCCTAAGCCTCCGTAAAACAGTCGGTTAATTCCATAACCGGATAATGGCATGTTCTCCGCCACTTCGGAACGCCTATAGCGACGCCCCGACGTGCCTGGCCCAGGGCGCGCTCGCTCATCGGCGGCAAGGATCAATAAAAACAAAAAGGGCCAACCATCGCTGGCTGGCCCTTTCGGCAGGAATTGGTGGAGGTGGCGGGAGTCGAACCCGCGTCCGCAAGCCCTACGCTCTCGGTCCTACATGCTTGTCCTGTCTATTGCTTTAACCGAGTACTACCCGACAGGCAGGGAAGATACTCGGCGAGTCCGGTTTGAGTTTTAGTGGATCCACGCCGGACGCGCTTCACCACGAGCTTGTGAGAGTCGACGCCTGGGTTCCGGACGCACAAGCACGGCTCCGGCCAGACGGCACCCTACAGGGTTTTAAGCTGCGAGTGCGTAGTTGTCGTCGTTGGCAACTATTGGTTTTGCAGTTGTTTAACGAGGAGACTACACCTCGGCATGCACCTTGAGTTTCGCGACCCACGTCGAAGCCGTATCACCCCCAGGATGTCTTGCTGGAAACTGGGGCCCCGATTGGCGTTTTCAAGGGCCCACCCGGTCGCAACCGAGCATTCGTGCTTCAAGCTTACCGAAGTTAGAGGAAGGGATAGTGGAAAAGTTCCCTACCCCGCACACCTCCCGCTCCGGGACTCTGGAGTGTAGGTCATATGCATGGCGGCGCCAAGCGAATACCCTCTTGGCGCGATCACATGGTGATAAAGTGTCTCCTGTCCGCTTTCGCAGGTCTGATGACCAGACCGACTCGCAGGAATCCAGCCATGTGCGCTGACGTAGATCTCCCCTCCATTCTGCTCGCTGCACAGCCCATCTACGATGGCGCCGATAACCTGCGCGGCGTCGAGTTGCTGTACCGCGACAACCTGCAACGCACGGTCGAACAAATCGGAGACGAGCGCGCCACCAGCCAGCTGATCGTCAATCTCTGCGCCGGGATCACCGAGCAGATCGACCATTACCAGGGACCCGCGTTCATCAACGTCTGCCGCGACTTCCTCATGTCGCGGGCATTCCTGCCGCTGGAACCCGACAGCGTGGTGATCGAGCTAGTCGAACGCATCAAGCCGACCCCGGAACTGATCGAGGCCGTCGCCGAATGGCACGCCCAGGGGTTTCGCTTCGCACTCGACGACTTCGAGTTCCATGCGGACTGGGAACCGCTGCTGCAGTACGCCTCGGTGATCAAGGTCGACGTGCTCGACCGCGACGTCGACGAAATACTGGCTCAGAAGGAGCGCCTGGGGAATCTGGACTGCCAGTGGCTGGCCGAGCGGGTGGAGGACGAGTCGACCCGCAACCGGTTCCGGGACGCGGGCTTCACCCTCTTCCAGGGGTATTTCCTAGCGCGCCCCCGCGAGGTCCTTGGCACCCAACTGAACCCGTCGGCCCTGCACATGGTCCGCGTCATCAACACCCTCTTTTCCAGGGAGCCGCAATGGGCCGAGATCGCCGAGGCCATCGCCCATGACCCCGGCCTCGCAATCAGCCTGATCCGGATCGCCAACAGCCCCCTGTATCGCTCTCGGCAAGAGATCACCTCGCTCGAGGGCGTGGTGCGGCATCTCGGCCTCAACCATTTGCGCCGGTGGGCCGCGTTGATCACGTCATTGAATGCCAGTTCGCCGGAGGCCGCGCGGCTCATACTGTGGCGGGCCCAATTCTGCCAGGAGCTGGCCGAGCACTCGCGCCGAGGGGAGGTGAAGCCCGAGCAGGCATTCCTGGTGGGGTTGCTCTCGGGGGCCGACATCCTGCTGAACGTCTCCCTGGAGCGATTGCTCGATGAACTCGAACTGGGCGAGAGCAGCCGCGCGGCGATTCTCCATCGCCGCGGCGCAGCGGGTGCCATGCTCGCCCGGGCACTGCACGTCGAGCAGACCGTGGCCCTCAAGCGGGACCTCCATCAACTGCACCCGCGCATTCTCACGCGATACCGCCAGATCGGCGACCGTGTGCAGATGCTGATCAACCAGGCCAGCTGAGCCAGCCAGGCGCTGCCCAGGAGGGCACCGCCACGAGAAGGAAGGGACATCTGCTCATGGGCATGAAGACCATCGGGGCCGAATTCCAGATCACCAAAGAAAAGGTGCGTGGCCTTCGGCTGAGGACAGTCGAAGGCCTCGACGCCCACTCCGACCTCACGCTCACCGTCATGCACAACGTACTGAAAAAGCGGCGCGACGGCTCGTCACTGACCGAGAAGGACCAAGGTCATCGTGCTTCACACCTCGGGCCGTCTCACGCCGACGCGACAGTTCCCCGCGCCGCACGCTAGCGTTAAATGCCTCACCGGGTTCCCGCCATGAACACCCTGGCCACCCCGGCGAGGGCTCTTATCCCCTTCTAGGTGTCATGCAAACGACTGACTTCCGTTTCCGCTAGCGAGCAAGAGGTTCCCAGCTGCACCCCCAATCTCGCAGGCTGATCCGAGCCGAATACGCCTGAATAACGCACTCGATCGCTAACTATGCGAGCCTATTGCCTGATCGCTCAGGCTATCTCGCACCAAGGATTCCAGGAGCGGACACAGCCAACTCAACGCGAGACGAATTCCCAGGCCGGAATGTCTCGTTCTTGATTACGCTTTAGGCGTCTCGAAACCGAGCGGAGCATATGAGAATCACAGGCTACGAAACACTTACCAGCACCGCACCGCGAGATTTGATTCGGGGATGATTCGCGTGCGCCGTTTCGGCAAACAATCTCGCCCGTTCGAATCGGAGGCCCGCCTTTCCGCCCAGCTGATTATCTGGTCGGCGGGACTCGTAATGCTGCTAGGGTGCACGGTGCTGATCGGTTGGGGCGTCGGGTCACCCGCCCTGACCAGCATCCTGCCGACCTGGAAACCGATGGTCCCCGGGACAGCCATTGGGCTTGTGCTGGCCGCCTCGCTACTGCTCCTGTCGAGTGACAGTGCGCACCCCTCCTCTACGGTTAATCATCAAATCTCGACGGCCGCGGCCTCCCTCCTCCTGATCTTGCTGGCCGGCCGGCTCATCGCACCGGACTGGATAGCAGCTACCGGCCCAGCGCTTGCGGCTGGCGCTCTACGACACCCACTCCGGCCAAATGTCGTGGATAACCACTGCCGGCCTCGGGCTCTTCCTTGTCGGCATACTCGGCCTGTCACTGTCGGGCAGACGGCTTGCCGTGGTGGCAAGCGCGACGTCAATGGCTCTCTTGCTTGCCGGCATCCTAAGCTTAGTGGCCTACGCGATCCGCGCCCCGCTCCTGTTCGAGGGCGCATGGCTGGCCAGCGGCCTGATCTGGTTCAGTGCGCCGACCGCGGTGGCATTCACCCTACTAGGCATGGGCCTGTGGGCCGCTGCCCACGCCGCACGCCCGGCCAAGGCTCGCCTGGTCGTCGAGGCAAAACAACAGGCGCGACGGATCTACGCGACCACCGCCGTGATCGTGGCTCTGTCGTCGTTGCTGGTCGGCGTGATGGGCCTCAACCACCTGCAATCCACTACGCTCCACCAGGCCGAGTCGTCGATGCAGCAGACCCTCGAGGCCAAACGATCTCACCTCGACACCCTGCTCAACAAGGCGCTGGATCAGGCGGAACTGGTCGCATCGAGTCGCCGCATCGAGGCGATGTTCGACGCAAATCGCAACACCTTCTCGCGAGCGCACACCGAACGACTCGAGGCCAATCTGGCCCGCTTGGGCATCGACGCGGCCGTGATCGAGCATAACGGCCAGCAACGCCGCGTATTCGGATCGCTGCCGCCCGACTGGGTGGCTCGGTTTCCACTTCAGCTGGACCGGCCGGCCTCCCTGATCTGGGACGGCAGCTACGCTCTGGAGACCCGAATTTCACTGCAACAGTTCGACGTCGACGAGGATGCCGGCGGTGAGCTGGTGTTGCTCCACGCCATCCCAGCAATCGAGCGCTTGGTTGAAGAGGCCAACGACTGGGGACGTACCGGGACGCTGCCAATGTGTCTGCGTCTGGATGCTCGCTTGCTCAACTGTTTTCCGCAACGTGAGCAAGATGGCATGTACGTCATTAGCGACCAGATCAATGGCGAGCCGATTCCGATGAGCCGCGCACTGGCCGGGGCAACCGACGTCGAGATTCTCACCGATTATCGCAACCGGACGGTCTTGTCCGCTTACGGCCCGGTGGGCACTACGGGGCTTGGTCTGGTATTGAAGATGGACCTGGCCGAGATACTCGCCCCGGTTCGTAACGAACTGGTCACGCTAGCCGCTTTTCTTTCAGGTCTGATCGCGCTGGCCATCCTGCTCGTCCGATTGAGAGTTCGCCCACTGGTACGGGCACTGGTGTCCAGCCATGGGCGCGAAGTACGCGCGCATCGGCGCTTTGAGGCGGCGATGGAGTCGAGCCCGGACATCTTCGTCATCTACGAGGCGATACGGGATGCCAGCGGCGCGATCCGCGACTATCGCGCGGTGTACGCCAACCGCAACGCCAAGCAGATACTCGACCGCCACCGGGACGACCCCTCGCCTCACCCCTGCGCCGAACTGGTACCAGGAGACCCGGCACTGGTCGGCAGCTACCGGCGCGTCCAGGAAGCACGCGTGCCTCGCACCGACGAATGCAGCTGGACTGACGCCCAGGGGAACGCCCACTGGTTCCAGCGCCAGGTGGTCCCGATGGCCACCGGGGTGGCCACAACTTTCCGGGACGTTAGCGAAGAACGCCGGCTAACCCATCGACTGCAGGAGTCCAACGAGCAACAGCGCGCCATCGTGGAAAGCGCCGGGTACGCCATTGTTTCCACCGATCTCGACGGCGTCATACGGACATTTAACCGGACGGCAGAACGCATGCTCTGGCACACAGCGGACGAGCTGGTCGGCAACACGCGACTTGACGTACTGCACGATCCGGCGGAACTGCGCGATCGGGCCAACCAGCTCTCGCTCGAGCTGGATGCCTCGATCCCTCCGGGCACCGATGCCCTGGTAGCCAAGGCGCTGGCCCTCGGGCGCGACGAACACGAGTGGACGCTCATCCGGCGTGACGGCTCACGGTTCCCGGCGCGGGTCGCAATAACAGCGCTTCTCGATGATCTCGGGCGCCCGCGCGGCTATCTGGCCGTGGCCAGCGACATCACGGAACAGAAGCGGGCCGACGAATACATCCGGCACATCGCGCTTCACGACGTGCTCACCGGCCTACCTAACCGGGCCTTGCTCAATGACCGTCTGGGCGTAGCGATCGAGCAAGCCCACCGGAACGGCACCCCGTTCGCCCTCGCGATGATGGACATCGACCGCTTCAAGCAGATCAACGACACGATGGGCCACCACATCGGCGACCGGATCATCCAGGGGTTTGCCGAACGCATCGGTACCTGCCTGCGCCAGACGGACACGCTTGCGCGCATGGGTGGGGACGAATTCGTCCTGTTGCTCGACGACACCGACCAGCCCGGCGCCGAACGGGTCTGTCAGCGAATCAAGGAGTCGTTGACCCATCCCATCGAGACCGAGTTGCGCGGCATCTACGTCACCTCCAGTGTCGGCATCAGCCTGTGCCCGCGCGACGGCGACGACCCACACGAACTGTTGCGTTGTGCAGACGTAGCGCTCTACTGGGTCAAGGAGCACGGGCGCAACGGCTTTGTCACCTACCGGCCGGACATGGACCAGGGCGCATCCGAGCGAATGGCCGTGGAGGCCGACCTTCGCGAGGCCCTAAAGGACGAACGGCTCGAGCTGCATTACCAACCCAAGATCGACCTTCAAACGCAGGCGGTCGTCGGCCTCGAAGCCCTTGTTCGCCTGCGCCGGGGCGACGGCAGCTTGATCCCGCCAAGTCAGTTCGTGTCCGTGGCCGAGGAGGCCGGTCTGATCGTTCCTGTCGGCCAGTGGGTACTCGAGAAGGCCTGCCGGGATCTCGTTGAGCTACGCGATATGCTGGGGGCCGACCTGTCGGTAGCGGTGAACGTCTCGCCGCGCCAGTTCGTCAACGGCGACCTGGTCGCCCAGGTGACCGCCACCCTCGAACACAGCGGCCTGCCGGCCAATCATTTAGAACTCGAACTGACCGAAGGTGTGCTGATCGACGACCGCGAGGCCGTGCATGCCGCGTTGCGACAGCTTGACGCGCTCGGCATCACGTTGTCGATCGACGATTTCGGCACGGGTTATTCCAGCCTGGGATACCTCAAGCGTTACCCAATAAGCCAACTCAAGATCGACAAATCGTTTGTGCACGATCTCGCCGTCGACAGCAGCGACGCCTCGCTGGTCGAGGCGATCATCCAGATGGCCGCCAGCCTGGGGTTGTCCGTGGTTGCCGAGGGCATCGAGACTGCCGCCCAGCTCAAGATGCTGAGCAATCAGCGCTGCCGGTTCGGCCAAGGCTTTCTAATTGCGCCTCCCATGCCCAAGGCCGAGCTGATCACTTGGATGAACGACCACCCCACCGGCCGAACCGGAGACTGACCAGACCGACCCCGACCACCACGTCTTCGCACTCGGCACCCTCGACCATGTCGACCCACCCTGGCTGGCCCTTCACACTTTGGCGCTTCAAGCGGGCAAGCCCCCGACGAGGCCGCCAGGATGCAGGTCGGCGTGGTGGGCGTGGTGCGATTGCCGGAAATCGGAATAATAAAGGCCCCGCCCGGTTCGCTCCAGGATCGCCCTTGATGGACGTCCTGGCCGACCGTCTGGCGGGGCCTTTTCTGCCTCTTTTGAGGCCTGCACGCGTGTGCATTCTGTGTGCAAAACGTGTGCAAATCGGTTGATTTCGAGTGATATCTGGTGATGGCGTCAGCCATAGGAAACGCCAGAAATCAAGGACTTGTGGTGCCGGAGAGAGGAGTCGAACCCCCGACCTTGTCATTACGAAGACGACGGGATTTGGCGAGGACGGGGGACTGAAAAAGAGGACTTCGCGCTGCCGCGTGAAATGCGCACAACGGTGACGGCGAGTTGCTCAGGCTGGACTTGGTTGAGATCAATCAATCCGCGCGCGAGGGGGATCTATCGCACCCTGATTCGGGAAGGCCTGTCAGAGGTCACGGAGGGCCACCCGCTCCCAATCGGGTTCACTCACCCGCGAAGAGGGACAACCCTCCGTCGCTCATACCGGGACACCTGCCACCCTCTCCTCGGGCACCCGGGGCAGGGTAACGATGAAGCGCGCGACCCCCTGCGCGGAGCTCGCCGTGACATCACCCCCATGCGCCCGCACGATCGCCCGAGTGATGGCAAGCCCGAGGCCAAGACCACCGGTCGAGTCCTGATACCTCGGCCTGGCGTCATCCGCACGGTAGAAACGCTCGAATACGCGCGTCAGTTCCTCCGGGAGAATCGGCTCCCCCGTGTTCTCGACCGAGACCGACACGGTCGAGTCGTGCTCGGCGATGCTTACCCCAACACGGCCGCCTTCGTCGGCATGCCGGACCGCGTTGGACAGCAGATTGCTGAATGCCCGCCGCAGCATCAGGCGATTACCCCGGACCATGGCCCGCCCCGACGTGATCAGCCGCACGCCCTCCTCCTCGGCCAAGGCATCGTAGAACTCCAGCAATTCGCTCATTTCCTCGTGCATCCGGATGTCCTGGACCGACGGCAAGGAAAGCCCGTTGTCTGCCTTCGCGAGGAACAGCATGTCGCCGATCATGCGCGACAGCCGGTCGAGCTCCTCGCTGCTCGAGGCCAGGATCTCCTGATACTCCCTCTGACTGCGGGGCTGTGACAGCGCGACCTGGGTCTGCGTGAGCAGATTGCTGACCGGCGTACGCATCTCGTGGGCGAGATCGGAAGAAAAGTTGGACAGCCGCCGGAAGGCCTCCTCGAGGCGATCGAGCATGCAGTTGAGCTCGTAGGCCAGCCCGGTCAGTTCACGCGGGGCCGCGTCCTCCGGCAGGCGGTGGTTGAGCTGCGATGCCGTGACGGACGCTGCCCGCTCCTCGATCAGCCGCAATGGCGCCAGGCCGCGGCGGGTGGCTCGCCAGCCGAGAAAGCCGCTGAGGATGGCGGCGACGGGAATGAAGGCGGAGAGCGTGCGGCTGTAACGCTCCATGAAGCGCTCGTGGTGATCGATATTGATCGCCGCGACGACGATCATGGGCTTGAAGTCGGGCAGGGCGGGCTGGACCGCCTTGACCAGTCCGCGATATCGCGACCCATTGTCCCACCACGAGAAGACTCTCGGCGTCGAGCCGTTGGCCAGGTTACGCAGCTTCTCGCCCGGGAACGCGATATCCCCCGGCGACAGGATCGGGTTGCCGTCGGCCGTCTCGACGAACACCTTCAGCTCGGGGTCGCTTCGGAACATATCCACCACGGCACTCTGCAGGGCGGTCAGCTCCTCGGCCGCCGGCGGACGTTTCAGCAGACGCTCGAGCACATTCACCTTGCTCTGAAGGATGTCGCGGTCCATCTCCACGAAGTGGCGCTCGACCGCCGTGTGCAGTACCCAGGCGAGTCC
Organism: Guyparkeria sp. SB14A; assembly: GCF_005096345.1. Lineage (NCBI taxonomy): Bacteria > Pseudomonadati > Pseudomonadota > Gammaproteobacteria > Chromatiales > Thioalkalibacteraceae > Guyparkeria > Guyparkeria sp. SB14A. Next base: position 46,231 of record NZ_SWAW01000006.1, read on the forward strand.
CAGCAATACGGAGGAGGACACCAGGACGAACAGCAGGGTCAGGCGGGTGGTAAGGGAGGCAGGAGGTCTCATGCGCCCCCCTCGACCTCCATGACGTAACCCATGCCACGGATGGTCCGGATCAGGCGGGTATCGAAGGGTTCGTCGATCTTGCGTCGCAGGCGACGTACGGCGACCTCGACCACGTTGGTGTCGCTGTCGAAGTTCATGTCCCAGACCTGGGACGCGATCAGCGAGCGCGGCAGCACCTCGCTCCGGCGGCGCATGAATAGTTCGAGCAGCGCGAATTCCTTGGCGGTGAGATCGATGCGCTGCCCCGCCCGGGTCGCCCGATGACCGAGCAGATCCAGCTCCAGATCGGCGACCCGCAACGTGGTCGGTTCCGGCTCGACCCGCCCGCGACGCAACAGGGTGCAAACCCGCGCCAGCAGCTCGGAGAAGGCGAACGGCTTGACCAGGTAGTCGTCCGCGCCCAGCTCGAGACCGCGGACCCGGTCCTCGACCTGGTCGCGGGCGGTCAGAAACAGCACCGGCATGTCGCGGCCACCGCGCCGCAGGGTCTCGAGGATCTGCCAGCCGTCCATGTTCGGCAACATGACGTCGAGAACAACCAGGTCGTGATGTCCGGTCAGGGCCTGATGCAGTCCCTCCACGCCATCCGTCGCCAGGTCGACGGTATAACCGGCCTCGGTCAGGCCCTGCTGCAGGTACGTGCCGGTTTTTCGTTCGTCCTCGACGATCAACACCTTCATGCCGTTCTCCCGTTCGGTCCCAAGGGCATTCTGCCACTGCGTCATGATCCCCGCTCCGGATTACCGAGTTGTAATGTCCCGGTCAGGTTCCGGACAGGCCAGCGGACTAAGGTCATTCCCAAGAGCGGGGCGAGCAGGTGCCCGCCCCGCGCGATGCTGCATTCTCTCGAACGGAGGCAAACCATGAAAGCACTCTCCAAGACCGTTCTTGCCCTGTCCATGGGACTCGCCACGACATCCTTTGCCGCCGAGACGCCCCAACCGAACATGCCCGGCGGGATGATGGGCATGGCGAACAGCACGATGCCAATGGAGCGCATGCAGGAAAACGTCGAGCGCATGCGCTCGCAACTCGACCAGGCCCAGTCCGCCCAGAACGATGAAGAGCGCCGCAAGCTCATGCAGGAGTACATGCAGACCGTTCGCGAGACCATGGGCATGGCGGACAGGGCGATGCCCATGGCGCGCATGCAGTCGAACGTCGAGCGGATGCAGTCGCAACTAGAGCGGGCCCAGTCCGCCCAGAGCGAGGCGGAACGTGACGACGTCATGCAGGAATACATGCAGACCATGCGCGAGAACATGGGCATGGCCCGGCAGATGCAAGGCGGCATGAGCCGACAGATGCGAGGGCAATCCCGGCCGGGGGCAACGGAGTACTGCGATCGCGGCCAAGGAACGATGGGTAAGGGCATGATGGGCCGCAGCCCCGGGGGCCAGGGCATGATGGGCTCGGGCATGATGCACGGCGGCTCGAATCAGGGGGCCATGGGCCCGGGCATGATGGGCCACGGCAAGGGCTCGATGGGCTCGGGCATGATGGGCTCCGGCATGATGATGGGTCCTGGGATGGGAGCGCGCTGTGCCCAGCAGGGATCGACGCCCGCGCAGTCCGGACCAATGGCCGGCGGGGCGCCTTCCCGCATCGATCGCCTAGAACGTCAGGTGCAGCAGATGCGCGAGCAGATGCAGCGCATGCAGTCGATGAACGACTGAATCGCACTCACCCAGGAAAGGACAGCCCCGCCCTCCACCGCCAATGGCCCCGGTCGTCATCGCGACCACCAGCCGGTGGAGGCGGACGTCGACATGACAGGGGCGCGAGCGTCCACACCTCCTCCGCCCCTGCGCCTACATGGAGTGCATTCAAATGAGCCCTGAACGCCTGAAAAAGCTGCTTCTCCCGCTTGCCTTCGCGCTGCCGTTCGGCGGCGCCCACGGGGCGCCCACGGTGTACATCCCCTTGGGGAGCGGCGACGAAGTCATTGCAGTGGACGCGGCCACCGACGAGATCACCGCCACCTATACGGGGCTCAAGAATCCGCACGGACTCGTGGCGACCCCGGACGGCGAGTACCTGGTGGCAGGCAGCCTCTCGGAACGGCCGCTGGCCGAAGACGAGGATGCCGAGACGCCCAACAGCAAGCTCTATCTCGTCCACCCCGTGCACGGGCACGTAATGATGACCATTCCGGTGGCCGGCTGGACCCATCACGAGGCGATCACCCCCGACGGCCGCTACGTGGTGTCCACGCACCCGACCCGCGGCGGGGTTAGCGTCGTGGACCTGCGCGACAACCAGGTGGTCGAAACCATCCAGACGGGGCCGGCGCCGAATTACACGCTGATGGCACCGAACGGGAAGACTGCCTTCGTCAGCAACAGCGGGAACGGCACCATCAGTGAAATCGACCTGTCCAACTGGACGGTCAAGCGCACGCTCCAGGGCGGCCCCTCGCCCGAGCATCTGGTGCTGTCGTCGGACGGCCAGACGATCTACGCAACCAACCCCCGTGCCGGCACGATCTCGGCCGTGTCGGTGGACTCGGGGAAGGTGACCGAATCGTTCCACATCGGTGACGGCCTGCACGGCCTGGACATCGGCGATGACGGAAAGACGCTGTTCGCCAGCGCCAGAAGCGAGGACAAGCTGGTCGCGATCAACCCGGCCACCGACGAGCGCCGGACGTTGACACTCTCCCCGGCCCCCTACCACCTCGATACCATTCACGGCACCGGCAAGGTCTACGTCTCCAGCAGCAACCGGCCGGTCATCTGGGTCGTCGATCAGACAACCATGAAGCGGGTCGGCACGATCGACCTGCCTGGGGGCGAAGCCCACCAGATGGCGGTGGTTCCCTGACGCTTCCGGATCGGCGTCCCGGGCAGGCTCGCACCGCCTGCACGAGTCGACGCACCGGCTGATCCGTCGCGGTGTGACGCGAGAGCCACCACCGGATGCGAGCAACACGATCATTGCACCAACGAGGTTCCGGCATGAGCCACCAACTGCACGCAGAGTATTTCACCGACATCCTGTGCATCTGGGCCTACGGTGCCCAGATCCGGATCGAACAGCTGCAACAGGACTTCGGCGACGAGGTCACCATCACGCCGCGCTATATCCCGCTGTTTGCCTCCACGGACGAGCGCATCGGAGAAGGATGGCGCGACCAGGGCAGCTTTATCGGCTTCGGCCGACACATCCGCGAGGTGGCGCGTGACTGGGACCATGTCGAGGTGCATCCCGATATCTGGACGGGGGATCCGCCTGCCTCGTCTACCAGTGCGCACCTGCTGATCAAGGCGGTACAGCTGCTCGAACAGAATGGCGAACTGGATCACGCGGAGACAGAGGACTCCCCTTCCGAGGCACTGGCCTGGAACCTGCGAAAGAGCTTCTTTGCAGACAACGCAAACATCGCTCGGCGCGACGAGCAGCTCTCCATTGCCACATCGATGGGCCTGCCCATCCCGGCGATCAACGACATGCTGGATTCCGGGCAGGCACACGCAGCCCTGCACGACGACATGGAGGCTCAACAGCGCTACCAGGTGGCCGGCAGTCCCACCCTGGTACTCAACGAGGGGCGGCAGCGGCTGTACGGCAACGTGGGCTACCGCATTATCGAGGCCAACGTTCGCGAACTGCTCCACAACCCCCAGTCAGGTGAGGCGAGTTGGTGCTGACACCGATGCGCCCCGCACACTCGATGCGCCGTGTCGACATGTTCGGCTGGACTTGCCTGTGGCCCGATCCCGACAACGCTGGCGGTAGTTCGCTAGCGTGGTGTCGATGATGGCCCTCCGGTCGGTTATGCCGGCCGGACAACAAGCCCACTGACGTCCACAGGGTAGCGGTCATGTCGAATCATGCACGGCACGGCATCCAGGCTCACGGTGATCATCTGCCTTCCAGCGGACCGGGGATGCTGATCTCGGCCTGGCTGACGGGCACCTACTTCTTCGTCGAGATGGGGATCGGTCTCTGGACCGGCTCCATTGCCGTGATCTCGGACGCCTTCCACACCTTCTCCGCGGTTGGTGGCGTCCTGGTCGCGATAGTCGCCGCCCGGCTCGCCCACCGTCCGGCTGACGAGGACCATAGCTTCGGCTGGTATCGGGCCGAAATCATCGGTGCGTTGGTCAACGGCGGCTTTCTGCTCGCCATGGCCTTGCTGGTGCTGGTGATGGGGGCCATGCGCCTTTCCGATCCGATCGACCTGCCGACGGGGCCGATGCTCGCCGCAGCCGCCGGCGGGCTTTTGACCGAATTCATATCGTTGGGTTTGATCTGGAAGCAGAGCCGGAGCGATCTGAACGTGAGGGGTGCGCTGTGGCACATCCTCCAGACCTTCGTGGGCAGCCTGCTCATTATCGTGACGGCGCTGGTAATCCACTTCACGGGCTTTCTCCTCATCGACCCGATCCTCGGCATGGGGTTCGGCGTGGTCCTGCTCTGGGCGAGTTGGGGCATCCTGCGAGATGCAGCCCATTTGCTGATGGAGGGCACACCGGCTGGCATTGAACTGGGCGAGGTCGTCGAGGCGCTGGTAGCGCTCGATGGGGTTGCCGACGCCCACCATGTCCATGCCTGGGCACTGACTAGCGGGCGATACGTCTTCTCCGGTCACCTGCGAACCGTCGACGGCGTGGACCCGCAGGCCGTGCTGGAGTCTGGTCAGAAGCTACTGAAAGAGCAATTCGGTTTCTTTTTCGTCACGCTCCAGGTGGAGGCGGCCGCGCTGGACGAGAGCAGCGAGGGGGCTGTCGACGTGACACCCGGGCCGGTGTCGGGCCGGGACGAGCCGTGAAAACGACCACCCTGACTCAGACGTGGTCACGCGGACGACGGTGACGGCCGCTGGCCTCCGTGTCGGCCGGATGCAACCCGTCGCCCGGGGCGCCGGCCAACGCGAGCATGCGGGTCTCGACCCCGCCACGGACGCGGCAACGGAGCGACCAGGAATCGCCACGGCTCGCGCACCCGGTTCGGCCGCGCGGCAGACAGTGGACCATCCATCGCGGGGAGGCCAAAAAGCCAGCACATGGAACACACCGTTCTCACCGGAGTGATCATACTTCTGGCCGCGTCCGTCGTCGGACTGGCCGTATTCGCGCGACTCGGGCTGCCGGCACTGCTGGCCTATCTGGTCGTGGGCGTCATCGTTGGCCCCCACGGCCTGTCCTGGCTACCGCACACGGCAGACATCCACTTCCTTGGTGAATTCGGGGTGGTGCTGTTGCTGTTCACGATCGGCCTGGAATTTTCGCTGTCCCAACTGTGGTTGTTGCGAAAACAGGTCTTTGGCGTTGGCGGGGCGCAGGTCTCCGTCAGCGCCGCCGTCGGTGCCGGCCTGGCGTGGCTGTTTGGCGCTGAACCATCCGCCGCCTTCGTACTGGGCGGCGCCCTGGCGCTTTCCTCCACGGCCGTGGTCAGCCGGGAGCTGGCCCGCCGGGACGAGATCGGCCAGCCCCATGGCCGGCTATCGGTGTCGGTGTTGATATTCCAGGACCTGGCCGTTGTTCCCTTTCTGATCCTGATCCCGGTCCTGGGGGGTGATGCGGATACCGGGGCGTGGCAGGCAGTGACTGCGGCGCTCGCTCAGGGTGCGCTGGTCGTCGTACTGATGCTGGCGACGGGACGCTGGATCTTGCGACCACTGTTCCGCCGTCTGGTTGCCTACGGCTCCCAGGAGATCTTCCGGCTCACGGCGCTGCTGTTCGCCCTGGCGGCCGCCTGGGTCACCGAATACGCCGGGTTGTCGCTCGCGCTGGGGGCCTTTCTGGCCGGCGCCATGCTGGCGGAAACGGAGCACCGGCAGCAACTACAAATGGAGATCACCCCGTTCCGCGATGTGCTGCTGGGACTGTTCTTTGTCGTCATCGGCATGATGCTGGATCTGCAGGCCGTCGTGCGCTGGCTGCCCTGGGTGCTGCTGGCCCTAACCGTGCTTCTGCTCCTCAAAACGCTCACCACGACGCTCCTCGGCCGGATGCTGGGTGTGCCGAGGGGCACGGCCATGCACGCGGGCATCCTGTTGTCGCAGGGTGGCGAGTTCGGCCTTGTGCTGGCCACGCTGGCGGCGGCGGAAGGCCTCCTCGATGAGGCGGTGGTGCAGGTGATCCTGGCGACGATCATCCTCAGCATCGCCCTGACCCCGCTGCTCGCCCGATGGGCGGAACCATTGTCAGATCGGCTCTGCTTCGCGCACGGTCCGGCAAATCGATGATCGGTCCCGGGTGTCGCGCGTCCTCGACGACCAACATCCTCGTGCGGCTCTCCGATCCACGCAGGGCGTACTGCGCCTTCCGAGACCGCTGCCCACCCAGATTACCGCGTTGTAATCCCCGGGTCAGGCACGAGACAGACGGCAGGACTAGGGTTGGCGATAGGATCCAAGCATCAGGCGCGAGGAGTCTTCATCCGTCCCGCCTTGATCCTCAGCCAACGGGAGATTCGCCATGAGAGCGCGTTCCAGGACGTTGATCGCCGTCGTCAACGGCGCCGACCATAGGCGACGTTTCCAGCGGCCCAATGCAAGTGGCCAGGACCCGGCCCAGGGGTGCCAAGACCGACCATCGAGCCGGTTGCCTGATCAGACAATGACGGAGGAGTTGAAATGGATCGACGTCGCTTCCTGAAGAACAGTCTCGCCGCAGCAACTGCCGCAACGTGGGGCAGCGCCGCGACCGGAAGGGCCTGGGCGCGCCCGGCAGAGCGCCCGATGTTGCCCCTGCCCGGCCTGGTCGACGTGGAGAAAAGCGGTCGCCTCGACCTCACCGCACAGCAAGGTAGGCACACCTTTGGCTCAGGCACGGTCTCGTCCACGCTCGGCTACAATCAGGATTACCTCGGCCCGATCGTCCGGGCACAGCGCGGGCAGGACGTTGCGGTGCGATTGCTGAATGGGCTCGATGAGCCGCTGGCGACGCACTGGCACGGCCTGCTCGTCCCGGGTGAGGTCGACGGCGGCCCGCACCAGGCAATTGATCCCGGGGCCGTATGGGAACCCGTTCTTCCGATCGATCAACCCCCATCCACCGCATGGTTCCACGCCCATACCCATCCGCACACGGCCAGACAGGTCTACGCGGGACTCGCCGGCGTGTTCCAGATCGACGACGGGCGGGACGACGAGCGCGGCCTGCCGCACGAGCATGGCGTGGACGACTTCACCCTCGTCATCCAGGACCGGCGCTTCGACCCGTCGGGACGTCTGGACTATCGACTGGCCATGATGGACCGAATGCACGGCTTCCGGGGCGACCACATCCTGGTCAACGGCGCCCCCTACCCCCGCGCCCGGATGCCTCGCTCGATCGTCCGCCTGCGACTGCTGAACGGATCGAATGCCCGCATCTACCACCTACACTTCGACGATGGTCGCCCCATGCACGTCATCGCCAACGACTCGGGCTATTGGCCGAAGCCGGCGGCAGCCACCGAACTGCGTCTCGCCCCGGGCGAGCGCCTCGAAGTACTGGTCGACTTCCGCGACGGGCGAGAAGCCGAGCTGGTGACCGGCCCCGACCAGAACCAGGGCGGCCCGGGGATGATGGGCATGATGAGCGGCCTACGTTCGACCGCTTCTGCGCTTCTCGAAGGCGATATGCCGGTGCTGTCCTTCCACCCCGCTGGCGAGAAGGCCAAGGTCGACCGACTGCCAGAGACCATCGACGACGAACTGCCCGCGCCACCGACGGCATTCGCCCGGCGCCGTCACTTCACCCTCGACATGATGCTCGGCGGCATGCCGATGATGCGCGGCATGATGGGCGGAAGCGGCGGCCCGACCATGGGCATCAACGGCCGACCGTTCGACATGCAGCGCATCAACGAACAGGTAGGCCTTGGCACGACCGAGCACTGGACCATCGAGAGCAACATGCTGATGCACCCATTCCATATCCACGGGGTGCGTTTCCGGGTACTCACCGATGAGGCCGGACGTTCACCGCGGCTGGAGAACCGCGGCTACAAAGACACCGTGCTCGTGGATGGACGCGTCGAGGTTGCCGTGGACTTCACGCAACCGGCCAGCCGGGAAACACCCTTCATGTACCACTGTCACATCCTGGAGCACGAGGACGCCGGGATGATGGGGCACTTTAACGTTTCCTGACCGGTAGGCGGGCTCGCCACTGACATTCACCAACAATCCCGACGGGAGGAACGAACATGGACTACGCACATTTCATGGGATTCGGAGGCGGCTTCATGTGGATCATCTGGGTGCTCTTGATCGGAGTCGTCGTCTGGCTGCTTTTCGCCATCTCGCGACAGGATCGCTCCCTGGAATCCCCCAGCCCCAAGGAAATCCTCGACCGGCGGTATGCGAGAGGCGAGATTGACGACGAGACCTACGAGCGCATGAAAAAGGAGCTTGACTGACCCTCCTTGAATCGCTGGACGAGTCTGCGATTCACCAATGCCCGTTGGCGATCCAGCAAGGTGGCCACCCGAACCAGATTCGTCTCTGCCAACCAACCTCCCGCCGCACGCCTGGGCGTCCGCATGGCATCGAGCCACATAAAGTAGGCCGCCTGAACATCAGGCGGCCTTTTCTCTCTCAGACGAGGCGATAGTGGCCGTCAGTCGGCCCCGAGCGCTTTCTCCATACGCTTATGAGCCTCGATACGCTCCTCGGCCATCTTCTGCTGAAGATTACCGATCTCGCGCGACTTCTTCTTGATCGCCTCGTAATCCGGCTCGTCGGTCAATTGCAGGCGATAGAGCTCCCGCTGCCTCTCCTGCATCTTCTGCATGAGCTCGACCTGCTTGTCGTGCTGCTCCTCCTGAACATCCCGCAGGCGGTCGCGCTGCTGGTCGGTCAATCGCTGACCGCCCGCACCCCACTCGGGAACATAGCCACCACCATAACCGGGGCCCATCATCCCGGGACCGTAACCACCGCCTTGACCAGGGCCCATCATGCCGGGGCCGTAGCCTCGCATCATCATGCCGGGGCCATAGCTACTGCCCCGACCCATCATGCCGGGGCCATAGCCACCGCCGTAACCGGGCCCCATCATCCCCGGCTGACAACCACCTCGATAGCCGGGCCCCATCATGCCGGGGCCGTAACCACCACCCGGACCCATCATGCCCGGGCCATAGCCACTGCCGAAGCCGGGGCCATAAGGCCCGGAACCACCCATCATCCCGGAGCCGTACATGCCTTGCCTCGGCATGTGCTCATCGCTGAGGGCAGCAGGCGCCGCACCGGCGACAACAACAGCAAGGGCACAGGCGGACAGTTCGCGAACAAGTCTGACTTTTCTCATGACACTTCTCCCTCCTTCCGGATTGAAGGCCGTTTCGGATCTACGGAACGACGCCGCCGACCATAGCGATTGCTGTCGCCATAACTCAACGTGGTCAATCCCGCACATTCGAACCTTAGAAGCCCTGCCCGATGCTTCCCACTCCCCCCAAGCCATCTGACAAAAATGTAATCCGCCGGTCAGGCCGATGACAGAAAACCCGGCTGACAAAAACGTAATCCGTCGGTCAGGCGGGTGACAGGCCAGCGCACTAAAGTACTTGCAACGCATCGGGAGGCAGGCGCTTCCCCCACGCACCGCCATCAAGAGGACGACAGGCATGAACCGACGACAGACCCTGCTTGCACTCGCGCTGATGCCGCTGATGGCGAATGCAGCCGGCAATCATGGCGGCGGCCATCAGGAGACGACCGGCACGGCGGGCGACCCGGCACAGGTGGATCGCACCATCGAGGTCACGATGAGTGACCGGATGCGGTTCGACCCGGCGCGGATTGACGTGAAGGCCGGCCAGACCATCCGCTTTGCCGTGAAGAACACCGGCCAGCAGCCCCACGAAATGGTCATCGGCTCGCTCGACAAGTTGAAAGAGCATGCCGAGAAAATGCGCCGCAACCCCGGCATGAAGCATGAGGAACCCAACATGCTGCGGCTGGATGGCGGCGAAACGGGGGAGGTCATCTGGCACTTCGCCTCGCCGGGCGAGGTGGACTTCGCCTGCCTGATACCCGGGCATCTCGAAGCCGGCATGAAGGGGACCATCGACGTCCAGGCCGCGCCCTGACCCCCGGCCCGCGAAACGCCCCGCCACCGAATAAACCACGCTTTCCGTACGACGGAGGGAGACAACAATGGACCAGTACGAAACCCTGACCGGGAAGGGCCACTCTCGGCGCCGATTCCTGCGCAACGTCACATCCATGAGCGTCCTGGCGGCGCTGTACGGCTATGGTGGCGTGAGCCCGGCCCTCGCCTGGCCGCAGGTCGGCAACCATGAAGCCGAGCGCTTGGAGGATGGCGATACCGACATCTTCAACCTGGTGATCGATCGCACGCCGATGAAGATCGACGGCAAGCCGGCCAACCCGATCACCGTCAACGGCACCGTGCCGGGACCGGCGATCCGCATGCGCGAGGGCCGCAACGTCCGCATCCGGGTGCAGAACAAGCTCGATGAATGGACCTCGATCCACTGGCACGGAATCCTGCTGCCGTTCCAGATGGATGGTGTGCCCGGCGTGACCTTCGAAGGCATCCCGCCGAAGGACACCTTCGAGTACTACTACCCGCTCAAGCAGGCCGGCACGTACTGGTATCACAGCCACTCGGGCCTGCAGGAACAGCTGGGACACTACGGCCCGCTGATCGTCGAGCCGGCCGAGCCCGAACCGTTCGACTACGACCGCGACTACGTGATCATGCTGTCGGACTGGACCTTCGAGGATCCGCACGACGTCTTCCGCAACCTCAAGGTGGCCGAGGGCTACTACAACTACCAGAAGCGCACCGTCGAGGATCTGCTCGAGGACATTCAGAAGAAGGGCTGGTCGCAGACCATGCGCGAACGTGCCATGTGGGGCGAGATGCGCATGAGCTCGCGAGACCTGCTCGATGTCACCGGCAGCACTTACACCTATCTGGTCAACGGCCGCTCGCCCAACGACAACTGGACCGGCCTGTTCAAGCCGGGCGAGAAGATCCGCCTGCGCGTGATCAACGGTTCGGCGATGAGCTTCTTCGACGTGAGCGTTCCCGGCCTGAAGATGACCGTGGTGCAGGTCGACGGCCAGAACGTCGAGCCGGTGCCGGTCGACGAGTTCCGCATCGGCGTGGCCGAGACCTACGACGTGATCGTCGAGCCGGACGACCAGCAGGCCTACACCATCTTCGCCGAGGCCATGGATCGCAGCGGCTTCGCGGCCGGCACGCTGGCCACCGAGGTCGGCCTGACCGCCGAGATCCCCGAGCCACGCTCCATCCCGTCGCGCGGCATGGAGGCCATGGGCATGGACATGAGTAACATGGACATGGGTGGCATGGACATGGGCAACGGCGGCATGGAGATGGGTGACCAGTCCGGTGGCATGGACATGGGCGGCCAGTCATCCGGCATGCAAGGCGACCAGGCCATGACCGGTCAGACGTCGCATGCCGGCATGGCGATGAACAATGACGATCCCGCCAAGGGCGGCATGAACATGGCCATGGACTCGAAAGGAGGCAAGGCACCCTGGCCGCTGGCCGATCGCGACATATCGCACGGTCCGGACGATCATGGCCCCGGCGCGGCGATGGTCGCCCGGAGTCCCGGCAACCGGTTGAACGATCCCGGCATCGGCCTGAAGAGCACGCCGGAGCACAAGGTGCTCGTCTACGACGACCTCAAGGCACTGGCGCCCTGGCCCGACCCCCGCGAGCCGGAACGCGAGATCGAACTTCATCTCACCGGCAACATGGAACGCTACATGTGGTCGTTTGACGGCGAAAAGTTCTCCGAGGTGGATGGCCCGATCCAGTTCCACCATGGCGAACGGCTGCGGCTGATCCTGGTGAACGACACCATGATGGATCACCCGATCCACCTGCATGGGATGTGGATGGAGCTCGAGAACCAGCACGGCGATCTGCGGCCACGCAAGCACACCATTTCCGTGAAGCCCGGCGAGATGGTCTCCGCGCGGATCACCGCCGACGCCCCGGGGCACTGGGCGTTCCACTGCCACCTGCTCTATCACATGAAGGCCGGCATGTTCCGCGTCGTATCCGTCGCCTAACGTTTCAGAGGAGCACAATTGATGATCACCAACCGACACCTTTATATGACCGTTGGCGGCCTGATGAGCGCGACTCTGCTGGCCGTCATGCCCCTCGCCGCCACGGCCGATGGCCAGGCGCCGTTTGCCGTTGAAAAGGGCTGGGCGCCTCCGGTGGGCGACGAGCCGCATGGACGATTCCTGATCGATCGTCTCGAATACGCCGCCGGCGACGACGAGGACAGCGTCAACCTCGAGTTCAAGGGGTGGTACGGCGGCGACTACAACCGGATCTGGATCGAAGGCGAGGCCGAGGACGTCGTCTCCGGTGGCAGCGGCGGGGCCATCGAGAATCTCGACCTGCTCTACGGCCGACTGATCTCGCCGTACTGGTCCGTCCAGGCCGGTGTGGGCTACCAACTCGAATACGGCCCAGGGCCCGATCCCGACCGCGGTTACGCCGTGCTCGGCCTGCAAGGTCTCGCCCCCTACTGGTTCGAAGTGGACACCAACCTGCGCCTAAGTGAGGACGGCGATGCCTGGGCCGACTTCGAGGCCGAGTACGACTTCCTGCTGACCCAGAGGCTCGTCCTGCAGCCGCGCTTCGGCACCATGGTCGCCTTCGACGAAGTCGAGGAATTCGGCGTCGGCCAGGGCATCAACAACGTCAAGCTGGGCTTGCGCCTGCGTTACGAGATCAAACGCGAGTTCGCACCCTACGTCGGCGTGAGCTGGAACAAGAAGCTCGGCGACACCGCCGACATGGCCGAGGCCGAAGGCGAGGACACCGGTGACTTCCGGGTGCTCGCCGGCGTGAGGATGTGGTTCTAGGTCGACCGCAGGCGACCGATCCTCAACCCACCGGCCCGTTGCCGGTGTGACCCGCGCACCCGCGGACCCCGGGGGCGTGCCGTTTCCGTCCGCATCCGGGCACGATCGCCACCGGTGTGCTTGAGTAGTCCCACCACCATTGAATGACGACCGAGGAGACCGCGATCCATGAGCCAGGACTCTCCGTCCGTCCATGCGCATCATCACCATGACAGCCGTGAGCATGACCATTCGGGTCACGATCACTCGGGCCATCATGGCGGCCACCATGGCGGGCATGACCACGGCGCGATGATCGCCGACTTCCGGCGCCGCTTCTGGGTCTCGCTGGCCCTGACGGTGCCGATCCTGCTGCTCTCGCCGATGATCCAGGGCTTTCTGGGCCTGGAGGCCGCCCTCGACTTCCCCGGCGACCGCTACCTGCTGTTCGCCCTGTCGATCGCGGTGTTCTTCTACGGCGGCTGGCCGTTCCTCACCGGGCTGGTCTCCGAGCTCCGCGGGAGGGCGCCGGGGATGATGACCCTGATCGCCCTGGCCATCAGCGTGGCCTTCCTCTACTCCTCGGCCGTGGTCTTCGGCCTGTCCGGACGCATGTTCTTCTGGGAGCTGGCCACCCTGGTCGACGTGATGCTGCTGGGCCACTGGATCGAGATGCGCTCGATCATGGGGGCCTCCGGGGCACTGGAGGCACTGGTCAAGTTGATGCCGGCCACCGCCCATCGCCTGACCGACAGCGGTGATACCGAGGACGTGCGCGTCGACACCCTCGAAAAAGGCGACCGGGTGCGGATCAAGCCCGGTGAGAAGATCCCCACCGACGGGCTGATCGTCGAGGGCCGCTCGAATCTCAACGAGTCGCTGCTGACCGGCGAATCCAGGCCCGTGAGCAAGGGACCGGACGACGAGGTCATCGGCGGGGCAATCAACGGTGAGGGCTCCCTGACCATCGAGATCCAGCGCACCGGCGAGGCGACCTACCTCGCCCAGGTCATCGAGATGGTGAAGAAGGCCCAGGCCTCGCGCTCGCGCACGCAGGACCTGGCCAACCGCGCCGCCGCCTGGCTGACCTACATCGCCCTGACGGTGGGGGCGATCACCCTGATCACCTGGCTGATCCTCGGCTACGCCTTCGACTTCTCGCTCGAACGCATGGTCACCGTCATGGTGATCACCTGCCCGCACGCCCTGGGACTGGCCATCCCGCTGGTCATCGCGGTATCGACCAGCAAGGCGGCCCGCAACGGCCTGCTGATCCGCGATCGGGCCGCTTTCGAGCGGGCGCGGAACACCGACGTGTTCGTCTTCGACAAGACCGGCACGTTGACCGAGGGGCGCTTTGGTGTCAGCGACGTGGTGCCCCTGGGCGACCGCGACGAGAACGAGGTGCTGGCGCTGGCCGCGGCACTCGAGTCCCGATCTGAGCACCCGATCGCCGTGGGCATCACCGAGGCGGCCGCCGAACGCGACATCGCGCTGTCGGAGACGAGCGATTTCGAGAACCTGCCCGGTGAGGGGGTGCAGGCGCAGGTGGACGGTGCCAGCGTGCGGATCGTGAGCCCGGGCTATCTCGAGCGCGAAGGCATCGCCATCGACGACGACCGGATCGAGCGACTCGCCGAGCAGGGCAAGACGGTGGTCTTCGTCCTGGTAGACAACCAGCCGGCCGGCGCCATCGCCCTGTCGGACATCGTCCGCGAGGTCTCTCGCGAGGCGGTCGACCGGCTCCGAGCCATGGGCATGCAGTGCATGATGCTCACCGGCGACTCCCAGCCCGTGGCGAAGGCGGTGGCCGACGAGCTGGGGCTGGACGACTTCTTCGCCGAGGTGATGCCCGACCAGAAGGCCACGCGCATCCGCGAGCTCAAGGAGAAGGGCCTGTCGGTGGCCATGGTGGGCGACGGCGTCAACGACGCCCCGGCGCTGACCGAGGCGGATCTCGGCATCGCGATCGGCGCGGGCACCGACGTGGCGGTCGAGTCGGCCGACATCGTGCTGGTCAACTCCGACCCGCGCGACGTCGCCACCGTCACCGAGCTCTCGGCGGCCACCTACCGCAAGATGATCCAGAACCTCTGGTGGGCGGCCGGCTACAACATCGTGGCCATCCCGCTGGCCGCGGGCGTGCTCTACGGCGTGGGCTTTCTGATGCCCCCGGCCATCGGCGCGGCGGTGATGTCGGTCTCCACCATCGTGGTCGCGATCAACGCCAAGCTGCTGGAACGGTTCCAGCCCGCCTCAGGTCCGACCCATGAACGCCGTTTGGTCGACTCGGCTGCATAGCCGCCGAGACCACCGACAAACACTCAGGTGGAGGCTGCAATGCCAAGTGCGAACATTTTCCTGGAATCGACGATCACCTGCCCCGAGTGCGGCCATTCGCAAACCGAGACCATGCCGACCGACGCATGCCAGTGGTTCTATGAATGCGTTGGGTGCCAGACCTTGCTACGCCCGACGCCGGGCGACTGTTGCGTGTTCTGCTCTTACGGCAGCGTGCCATGCCCACCGATCCAAGGCGACTACGGATGTTGCGAAGCAAAACCCAACAGAACTTGAGCGGGGCCTCCACTTCGTTCAAGTCCACGTAAACGGATCGTTCGGATCCACATTCTGCTTGCGAGTCTTGCGAAGCTTCTTCTTTCCGCTTGGCGGTGTCGGCAACGACCTCGGTAAAACGTCTAGAAAAAGCATGAGGCAAGTCCCCCGTCTCAGGATGGGGGCTATTGTCCGTTAACGAATGGCGTCACCTGCGCTACGACATCCCCGCGTTCGGGGACGTCCGCACGGACGTGTCTTTCGGGTGACCGCCACCACAAGGCCATGACGATCGATTCCGAAGGCCTACACCGGGGACCAGGATGAGCAAAGAGAACGACAGATCGACCACCTACCAGGAAGGGAGCCTCACCCTGCCCGGAGCGGTGATGCTGGGCACTGGCGTCATGATTGGTGCCGGCATCTTTGCCCTGACGGGGCAAATGGCTGAGATGACCGGCGTGCTGTTTCCCCTCGCCTTTCTGTCCGCGGCGGTCATTGTGGGCTTCAGTGCCTATTCCTATATAAAAATCTCGAACACCTGGCCATCTGCCGGCGGCATTGGCATGTACCTCTACAAGGCCTACGGAAACCGTTTGCCGACAGCATTCAATGCCTTGTTGATGTATTTCTCGATGGTCATCGCTCAAAGCTTCCTTGCACGAACCTTCGGATCGTATTCCGTGCAACTTTTCGGTGGAGATGGATCCGGCAGATTGGTATCCATTCTCGGCGTGTCACTCATTATCGCCGCCTTCCTGATCAACCTACTGGGCAACCGCCTCATTCAGGGAGTTGCCTCGCTCATCGGCATTCTCAAGATCGGCGGCATTTTACTCTTCGGCCTGGTGGGGGTCTGGCTCGCTGACAGCATCACCGTTGATTTCTCGAGCACCGGTGAGGCGGGAACCATCGGGAATTTTCTCGGCGCCACCGCGCTGGGCATCCTGGCCTTCAAGGGTTTCACCACGATTACCAACAGTGGGTCCGAAATAAGCGACCCCCATCGAAACGTCAGCCGCGCGATCGTTATTTCCATCGCCGCCTGTGTCGTCATTTACACCCTGGTTGGCTTTGTCGTCGCCAGCAATCTGTCATTGGCCGAAATCATAGAAACGAGAGACTATTCACTGGCGGCAGCAGCTCGACCTGCCCTGAGCGAATACGGTGTTTGGTTCACGGTCATCATCGCGATGATGGCGACGGCGGGCGGCATCCTCGCAAGCATCTTCGCCGTCTCACGCATGCTTGCAATGCTGACCGAGATGAAACTGGTTCCTCACCGGCATTTCGGGATGCCTGGTAGCATCCAGAAACATACCCTGGTTTACACCGTCGTCCTGGGGATCCTCCTGACGGCGTTTTTCGATCTTTCCCGGATCGCGGCCTTAGGCATCGTCTTTTACCTGGTCATGGACATCGCTATCCAGTGGGGTGTGCTTCGTTATCTAAAGACAGAGGTAGATGCGCGGGCATGGGTTCCCGCTATGGCCATTTTCCTGAACCTGCTCGCTCTGTTGGGCTTTGTCTGGGTGAAACTCAACACGGACCCGTTTGTGCTCGGCGTGGCGGTAGCCGCGATGATTGCCATCGCGGCAGCGGAGTGGTTTTTCCTGCAAAGGGTCTGGGGACGAAGTCACTCGGACGACGAAGAGAAACGCACGCCCGAGCATCACGATTAAGTGACCGATCACCGACTTGATATGTCGATCGACGCAGCCGGTTCAGACGACCCAAGAGAAGAAGCCATGCCCAACGGCATGATCACCCTCCAGTCGGCAATCACCTGTCGAGCATGTGGGCACTCAGCAACTGAGACCATGCCCACTGACGCCAGTCAGTAGCTCCACGAGTGCCAGAACTGTGGGGTGCTGCAACCTGTCCTTCCCCAGACCATCCGATCCGGAGTCCTCCCATCTCGTCGCATCCAATCTCATCTCATATCATCTGATATCAACTCATATCTGAGGGGATTACACCGAATCCGCGGATCTCACCCAACTGCGCCCCCTCATGGATACCCATGACAATTTGCCTGAAGGGCCGACCGACCCCGAACGACCTCAATGAACCGCGTGAGCCGACTGCCGAGGACGACCGGGTCCTGGCTTGGCCACTGGATGTGAGGATTGCGCCGGCATCAGCGGCTCCCTGAGCCATACCTCGATGGCGACAAGCGAGGTGACTCGGAGGTCACCCATGCGACGGAGAAAGGGAAGATCTGGGGCGTGACGTCGTAGGGTCGCGACCGAAATATCCAGAAAGTCAATGATCGTCTGGTCACCGACCAGGAATCCGACATTCGTTGACGGACGGCTTGGCAGGCAAGCCCAGGCAGGCATCGTCAAAGCGGCATCGCCGGATGCCTCGGATCGTCGGAATGTTGGGCCTTCCGACTCCTCCACCTGCACACTGCCTTGGCCAACTAGGTGCGCCGTCCAGCCCATCAGCGCGGTATCCGAAGTGATTCGCTTCTCCCCGATCCGGCGAATCACCGAGAGCTCGTCCGCATGTCGGTGGACGTGGACCACGGAAACGTTCAGAACCTCGACAATCGCCTGGTCGCCCGTGTAGATGGTGGTCATCGAAAGATCTCCTGTTAGTGGGTGAGACCCATTAGCGGACGACAGGATTTGGCGAGGAGAGGGAGACTGAAAAGGAGGGCTTCGCGCTGCCGCGTGAAATCCACACAGCAATGACGACGAGTTGCTCAGGCTGGACTTGGTTGAGACCAATCAACCCAATCAAGGGCCGTCAGGAGGCCGCCGCGCACGAGCCGAACCTGTGTTACCTGACTTGGGAAGGCAGGCTCAGAGGTCGCGAAGGGCCACCGGCACGGTTTCCTGCCCGTCGGACAGGCGGGCATCGGCGATGGCGTTCGACCCTTGGTCCTCCGCCATCTCGACCAGTTGCTCATAGATGTCAGGCGGCACGCAGTAGAAGACCTTCTGATCGCGATGCAGGATCCTGACCGGGTGCCCCTCGGCCTCCTCAAGGACCTTTATCGGGTTTTTCTTCAGCTCACTGATGCTGGCTACCAAGCTCGTCATGATTCGCACCTCGCGATCGTCTCAACCATCAATTAGACAGGTCTCCCCGCGGGATGCAAGCCAACAAAAAGGCCCCGCCCGGTTCGCTCCAGGATCGCCCTTGATGGACGTCCTGGCCGACCGTCTGGCGGGGCCTTCTCTGCCTCTTTTGAGGCCTGCACGCGTGTGCATTCTGTGTGCAAAACGTGTGCAAATCGGTTGATTTCGAGTGATATCTGGTGATGGCGTCAGCTATAGGAAACGCCCGAAATCAAGGACTTGTGGTGCCGGAGAGAGGAGTCGAACCCCCGACCTTGTCATTACGAATGACCTGCTCTACCAACTGAGCTACTCCGGCGCGGGACCGGGCATTCTTGTCGTTTTCCTCTGGCTTGTCAATTCGCTACCGGCGCGGCCTTTTCGAGCTCGCCGATCATGCGATTGCGGGCCGCATACAGTCGTTTCTCGAGCGCCGGGCGGCGTGTTTCCCAGTCACGCCACATCGCCTCGAACTGGGCGTCCTGCCAGGCCGAGAGCCGGATGATGTCGTCGCGCACGCCGGCGAAGGTCTGAGTCAATGGCCGGGCCTGCTTGCCGGGACGGGCGAGCGGGGCGGGCAGCGTGTCGGTCAACAGCCAGCCGCCGTAATCGGCCAGGTGCGCGCGGAAGACCACCAGGTCGTGCAGGTCGCCCAGCCAATCCTGGATGGTCTTGAGGTCGACCAGCATGGGGTCGACCGCAGCAAAGGGCTCGTTCATGGGTTCGATCAAATAGCGCAGATGCTTGACCTGGATGCGTGCGGCGTGGAACCCCGAACGACCGACCGACAGGTCCCGCTCGATGTACTCGGTCATCATGGCGACCTGGCTCGCGAACCAGCGGTCGAACGGCATAGTGTCCTTGCGTGCCCGCGGCTTGAGGCCGGGCTTGACGTCGAACACCAGCTCGACGTCCGCCGGCTGACGTGCCTCGGCGAGACGACGTATCCGAGCCGCGACATCGGCGCCGTCGGCATCCCGGGCCACGCGATCGAGCAATTCCAGCATCACCTCGTGATCACGCATCGGGCTGCTGGCCCTAGCCAGCGCCTTGAGGCGCCGCCGTGTCGACTTACGCGTTCGAACCACGTCGCGCGACAACCGCAACCAGACACGCAGGCGCCGCAACTCGACCCGCAGATCGTGCAGGGCCTCGGGATCATCAGCGGCCGCCTCTAGATAATGGACCCAGGCGCGACGAAAAACACCCTGCTGGGCGCGAATGAGCACGGCAGCGACCTCGCCGGCCGGCTGGGCGAGGAAATCGGCATCCAGTTGCCGAGCGTGCTTCTTGGCCTGCCCCATACCCTTCTCCTCCGGCCCTTCTCCTCCGGCATTGGTGGCGGAACTCCGAGCCCCTGACTCATGTCTTCCCCGAGGCGGCATGCCGCCGGCTGAGTCGGAACGATGCCGAGCGCTATCGGATTCGTGCCGACCTTCCCTTCCGTCTATCATGGCCCACCGACCGCCATCCATCAAAGACTTGCCGCCATGTCCCGTCCCCTGCTCCATCTCAACCACGGTCATCTATCCGCCACGCTGTCCGGACTGGTCCTGCTCGGCGTTCTGAGCCCGGCCACTGCCCAAACCGCCGTGCCCGACTGGTCGGCCTGCGCCAAGATCGATGCCGACACGGAACGGCTGGCCTGCTTTGATCGACTGGCCTCGAGCGGACCGGTAGCGATCGAGAACGACACCACCAAGAACGACACCGCGAAACCCGGGGCATGGGAACCGTCACCCAGCAGCACGCAGGAAACACCTGTCGCCGACTCTGGGATGGAGGACAATGAGACCATCCCGCTGATCAACGAGTCCGAGCCGGTTGCCCTGGAGCGACGACTGCAGTCCGAGCAGTCGGGCGAGCGCAATCCGTTCGTGATGCGCAGCTACAAGCCCAACTACATCATGCCGGCGACCTACACGCCGACCGACCTGTCGCGTGACGTGTACGACTTCGAGCCACAGCACGCCGAGACCAAGTTCCAGCTCTCGTTCCAGTTCGACTGGTTCGAGGACCCGTTCGGCCCCAATACCGCGCTGTATTTCGGCTACACGCAACTGTCGCTCTGGCAGACCTACAACACCAAGCTGCTGGGCGAGGAGCAGGATGCCTCCTCCCCGTTTCGCGAGACCAACTACGAGCCGGAGGTGGGCCTGACCATCGACACGGACTTCTCGCTGGCCGGTCTGACCTTCAAGCGCAATCGACTCTCGCTGATCCATACCTCCAACGGCCAGGGCGGCGAGCGGTCGCGCAGCTGGAACCGGCTCGCCGCCAGCACCTCCTTCGGCCGCGGCAACTTCGCCGGCCGGCTGCGCGCCTGGTACCGGCTGCCCGAGGCCGACGAGGACGAGAACCCGGACATCACCGACTACATGGGCTATGGCGACCTGCTGCTGGCCTACAAGTGGAACGAGCAGACCATTGCCGCCACACTGCGCAACAACCTCGACTTCGCCAACAACAAGGGTGCGATCCAGGTGGACTACAGCTTCCCGCTGTCCAAGCGCGTCAAGGGCTATGTGCAGTACTTCAATGGCTACGGGGAAAGCCTGATCGACTACAATCGCTCGGTCAGCCGCATCGGCGTGGGCATCGCCCTGACCGATTGGCTTTGATCCACCCGTGTTTGCCCCGTAATTGCCACTGCCCCATGATTTCCACCACCCTGCGCTTCAGCGCCGAGACCGTGATCAACCGGCTCATCGAGCGCGACGCGACGGCGCGCGCCCGCCTGGCCGCCCTGGCGGGGCTGGTGATCGCCGTCGAGATCGAACATCCCCCTCTCACGATCACCATCACGCCCACCACCAAGGGGCTGATGTGGCGCATGGGCGATGACCTCACCCCGGATGCACGCATCCACACCAGCGGCCCGGCATTGCTTGCCGCCCTGCAAAGCGAACACCACTCGGACTCATTGTTCACCGGCGACCTCGCGATCGAGGGCGACGAGCAGGCAGCCACCCGCCTGCTGCGCGCCCTGAGCGAGCTCGACATCGACTGGGCCGACTGGCTGGCCGAGAAGATCGGCGTCTCGGCCGCGGGCGTGATCGAACAGGTCGCCCGCAAGGCACGCCGCACGGCCGCCGAATGGCGCGAGACCCGCCGTATCGAGCAACACGACTACCTCGTCCACGAGGCACGACTCGTCGCCGACGACTTCGACCTGCCGGCGTTCCTGGAAGGGGTGGACGAAACGCGTGCGGCGGTCGAGCGTCTCGAACGACGCATCCAGCGACTCGAGACCGCCGCGCCCCCACACGCCACACCCGCCACCAAGGAGGCCTGATGCGACCCCGACTGCTCTGGCGCCTGGTGGTAATCCAGTTCGTGCTGCTGCGCCACGGTCTCGACGAGATCGTGCTGGCGCTCAAGATCTTCCGCCCGATCCGGTTTCTGAAGTTCGTCTCGCCCTGGTACTGGTTCTCCAACAACCGCCAGCGCACGCGTGGCGAACGGCTGGTCGCGGCACTCGAGGACCTCGGGCCGATCTTCGTCAAGTTCGGCCAGATGCTCTCCACCCGGCGCGACCTGCTGCCGCCGGATCTCGCCGAGGCCCTCTCGGCCCTGCAGGATCGGGTCCGCCCCTTCCCCGCCGAAATCGCCCGCCAGCGCATCGAGGCGGCCCTCGGCGCCTCGGTCACCGAGCATTTCGCCCGCTTCGAGGCCGAACCGCTGGCCTCGGCCTCCATCGCCCAGGTGCATGCCGCCACCCTGGACGACGGCCAGGAGGTGATCGTCAAGATCACCCGGCCCGGCATTCACCGGCGCATCCGCAGTGATCTCGAGATCCTCTACACCGTGGCGCGGCTGGCGGAGCGCTACTGGTCGGAAGGCCCGCGCCTGCACCCGGTGGAGGTGGTCACCGAATTCGACAAGACGTTGATGAACGAGCTCGACCTGCAGCGCGAGGCGGCCAACGCCGCCGAATTGAAGCGCCAGTTCGAGGGCTCACCGATGCTCTACGTGCCGGCGGTCTACTGGGACTGGTGCCGCACGGACGTGCTGGTCCAGGAGCGTATCCACGGCATTCCGATCGCGCGCACCGATCTCTTGCGCGCGGCGAACGTCAACATGCAGCGGCTGGCCGAACGCGGCGTGGAGGTGTTCTTCACCCAGGTGTTCAAGCACAATTTCTTCCACGCCGACATGCACCCGGGCAACATCTTCGTCGACGCGAGCGACCCGGAGCAGCCGCGTTACATGGCGGTGGACTTCGGCATCGTCGGCTCGCTGATGCCCGAGGACCAGCGCTATCTGGCCGAGAACTTCCACGCCTTCTTCAACCGCGACTACCGCCGCGTGGCCGAGCTGCACGTCGAGTCCGGCTGGGTGCCGAACACGACGAGGGTCGAGGAGTTCGAGGCGGCCATCCGCACGGTCTGCGAGCCGATCTTCCAGAAGCCGTTGCGCGAAATCTCCTTCGGCCACTTCCTGCTGCGTCTGTTCCAGGTCGCGCGCCAGTTCGACATGGAGGTCCA
This sequence comes from Guyparkeria sp. SB14A, assembly GCF_005096345.1. Taxonomy (NCBI): domain Bacteria; kingdom Pseudomonadati; phylum Pseudomonadota; class Gammaproteobacteria; order Chromatiales; family Thioalkalibacteraceae; genus Guyparkeria; species Guyparkeria sp. SB14A. The sequence continues at coordinate 69,225 of NZ_SWAW01000006.1, forward strand.
GCCGCAACTGGTCCTGCTGCAGAAGACCCTGCTCGCCATCGAGGGGCTGGGCCGGGAGCTCTACCCGGACCTCGACCTGTGGCAGACCGCCAAGCCGTTCATCGAACGCTGGATGCGCGAGCGCATCGGCCCCAAGGCCTTCCTCGAACGCTTCAAGGACGAGCTGCCCTACCTCAACCAGCACCTCTCCGAACTGCCGCGCCTGTCCATCCAGGCCATGCAGCAGGTCCACCGCCAGTCAGACCTCCTGGAAGGGCAGCAGCGGGAACTGGCATCACTGCGCCACGAGGCCCACCGTGACCGCTTCCGCAACCGCCTGACGCTCATCGGTGCGCTGCTGCTGGTGGTGTTCCTCGCCACGCAGGGCGCGCGCATCGAGCAGGAAGGCCTCATGGCCTTGTCGTGGATCGGTTGGGCGGAACTCGTGGGTGCCGTCGGCTTTCTCTTCGCCGGCTTGCGGCGCTGAACGCTGGACGAGAGGGTCGGCAGGGCGGTCTCGGCGTTCATCCCCGGCGAGGGCAGGCCACCTGCTCGATCTTGCCATCGCGGCTAAAGCCGCTCCTACGCGCTCCCTCTTCCGGCATCTAGCGGATAGCCTTGAGCTTCCAAACAAAAACCCCCGCAGCCATCGGCGACGGGGGTTTTTTGGTTCCGCGAGGGCGGATGGGTCAGTCGTTGCCCATCAGCTGCTCGAGGATGGCCGGGTTCTCCAGGGTGGAGGTATCGCCTTCCGGCGGCTCGCCCTTGGCGATGCCGCGCAGCAGGCGGCGCATGATCTTGCCCGAGCGGGTCTTGGGCAGGTTGTCGCCGAAGCGGATGTCGTCCGGCTTGGCGATCGGCCCGATCTGCTCGGTGACCCAGTCGCGCAGGGTCTTGACCATGGCCTCGGCGGCCTCGCCCTGCGGGCGGTCGCCCTTGACCACGACGAAGGCGACGATCGACTCGCCCTTCACGTCGTGCGGACGGCCCACCACGGCGGCCTCGGCCACGTCCGGGTGCGCCACCAGCGCCGACTCCACTTCCATCGTGCCCAGGCGGTGGCCCGAGACGTTGATGACGTCGTCGATGCGGCCCATGATCCAGATGTAGCCATCTTGGTCACGACGCGCGGAGTCGCCCGCCAGGTAGTAGCCCGGCAGGTTGTCCGGGAAGTAGGTGCGCTTGAAGCGCTCGTCGTCGCCCCAGATGGTGCGCAGCATCGACGGCCACGGCTTCTTGATCACCAGGTTGCCGCCACTCTCGGTCGGCACCTTCTTGCCGTGATCGTCGACCACGTCGGCCATGATGCCCGGCAGCGGCAGGGTGCAGGAGCCCGGCACCAGGTCGATCGCGCCCGGGATCGGGGCGATGGCGTGGGCGCCGGTCTCGGTCTGCCACCAGGTGTCGGTGATCGGGCAACGACCGCCGCCGATGACCTGGTGGTACCAGACCCAGGCCTCCGGGTTGATCGGCTCGCCGACCGTGCCCAGCAGACGCAGGCTGGAGAGGTCGTACTTGTTCGGCACCTCGTCGCCGAGCTTCATCAGCGCGCGGATGGCGGTCGGCGCGGTGTAGAAGACGCTCACCTTGTGGCGCTCGACCATGTCCCAGAAGCGGCCGCCGTCCGGGTAGGTCGGCACGCCCTCGAAGACCACCTGGGTGACGCCCAGCGCCAGCGGGCCGTAGGTGACGTAGGTGTGGCCGGTGATCCAGCCCACATCCGCGGTGCACCAGTAGACGTCGTCGTCATTGAGGTCGAAGACCCAGGAGCAGGTCATCGCCGCGTTGACGAGGTAACCGCCCGAGGAATGCACGATGCCCTTGGGCTTGCCGGTGGAACCGGAGGTGTAGAGGATGAACAGCGGGTGCTCGGCCTCGACCATCACCGGCTCGCACTCGGCCGGCTGACCGTCGATGGCCTCGGCCCAGGTCATCTCCTTTGCGCTGGAGGTGCCGGTGGCCACGCCGCCGATGTGCTCGAGCATGATGACGGTCTCGACCGACGGGCAGCCGTGCTCGAGCGCCTTGTCGACCTGGCCCTTGAGGGTGACCTTCTTGCCGCCGCGCATGTTGCCGTCGGCGGTGATCACCATCTTGGCGTCGGTGTCGTTGATGCGATCGCGCAGCGCCTCGGCGGAGAAGCCGCCGAAGACCACCGAGTGGATCGCGCCGATGCGCGCGCAGGCGAGCATGGCCACGGTCGCCTCGGGAATCATCGGCAGGTAGATGATGACGCGATCGCCCTTGCCAATGCCCTGGGCCTTCAGGCCGTTGGCGAAGCGCGCGACACGGTCGTGCAGCTCCTGGTAGGAAATATGGCTGACGGTGCCGTCGTCCGCCTCACCGATAATGGCGGTCTTGTCCGCCTTCTCCGGCAGGTGACGGTCGATGCAGTTGACCGAGACATTCAGCTTGCCGTCGGCAAACCACTTGAAGAACGGCGCGTCCGAATCGTCCAGCGTCTGGGTGAACGGCGTATCCCAGGTGACGAACTCGCGCGCGAGTCGCGCCCAGAAGCCCTCGAAATCTTGCTCGGCCTCTGCGACCAACGCGTCATAGGCCGCACGCGACCCGATTCTCGCCCGGTCGGAAAATTCCGCTGACGGCGAGAAGACGCGATTCTCGCTCAGAATGGACTCGAGGTTATCCATAAAGACTCCATCGGTATTCGTGAATCGGTAGTCATGGCGCCCGCACACGGGCAGGCGCCGCCCCGGCCCGAACGAGGTCGACCCAAGGGCCCGGGGCAATCGCACCGCGCAAGATTAGCAAAATTCGCCGCGGGGCTGGGAAACGCCACGCCAGTAGGCCGTCAACTTAGCGCGTGATTCCTGAACGCATCCCCAAGTTTTGCTGCCAAGTGATTGCCGGGAAAGGGTTTCGACGAGACGAAAACCAGTTATGCACAGAAGCTGTGGACAACCTCGTGGAAAACGCGCCGACAACCTCCCCGGACAACGCCCCATCAGGCAGTTGCGCGAATTGCGTATTTTTTGACCAGCACCAACCCACCCCGAACGCGGAATATATAACTGTTTGTTATTACAACCTTTCTCTCACACCCGCCCCGCGAGACCACTTTCCCTGACAAAGCCCTTGGCGCGTCGCCGGTGGCTGTGATAAGCGGCGCCCCAAGCCGGACTGATTGTGGATAAAAAAGTGGAAAACCCGTCGGAAAAGTGGGGAATCCATCCGGTTTCATCGCCAGATCAAGCGGTTCGCTCCCCAGAGAGCTCCCGCACGATTCGGGGGCGCCTCTGGCCGACCGACATATTCGCAATCCAGGTGCCGTGCCGAAGATGGGGCAAGAGCAATAACCCAGGGAGATAACCCAAGGCGACAACATAGGGAGCGGCGAAGGGGCAACACCGAGCAAGGACATGCCTTCTAGGCCCATGTAGACGACTCGCTAAATCGAGTCGCGCCGCGTTTCCTTGGAACCGAACTCTCCCCGCATAATGGAGGCATGACCCCGAGACACCGCCAGGCACAAGCATGCAGGACGACGAACTGATCACGGCCTTTGTCGAGGCGCTGTGGCTGGAGGAGAACCTGGCCGAGAACAGCCGGGCGGCCTATCGCCGCGACCTCGAACTGGCCGCGCGTCGGCTGTCGGGGGACGAAGCCACCGACGAGAGCCGTGCCCTGGTCGTGGCGAGCGGCGAGGCCCTCAACCGCCTGCTCGGCGAGCGGCTCAGCGAGGGGGCCGCTCCGCGCTCGGTGGCGCGCATGCGCTCGGCCCTGCGGCGGTTCTATGCCTGGGCAAACCGCGAGGGCCTGATCCAGCCCAATCCGGCCGCCGACCTGCCGGCACCTCGTCGCCCGCGCAGCCTGCCCACCGACCTGAGCGAGGCGGACGTCGAGGCCCTGCTCGATGCCCCCGATACTGCCAGCCCACTGGGACTGCGCGACCGGGCCATGCTGGAGACCCTGTACGCCACCGGCCTGCGGGTCTCGGAGCTGGTCGACCTGACGCTCAACGAGATCCACCTGGCCCACGGCCTGGCACGCATCACCGGCAAGGGCGGACGCGAGCGCCTGGTGCCGATCGGCGACGAGGCGATCGACTGGCTGCGCCGCTACCTCGGCGAGGCGCGCCCGGCGTTATTGGGCGAGCGCCAGGTAAACGCGGTCTTCGTCACCAACCGGGCCGCGCCGCTGACGCGCCAGGCCTTCTGGTACCGACTCAAGCACCACGCGCGCCACGCGGGGCTGGCACGCCTGCCCTCGCCCCACACCCTGCGCCATGCCTTCGCCACCCACCTGCTCAACCATGGCGCCGACCTGCGGGCCCTGCAGATGCTGCTGGGCCACGCCGACCTCTCCACCACCCAGATCTACACCCACGTCGCCACGGCTCGGCTGCAGGCGCTGCACGCCGAGCACCACCCGCGCGGATGACGATGTGTCGGGCCGCCCCCGCCTGGAAAATCCCGATCGCCCACGGTGGGCGATCTGGATTCAACCCAGCCCCCGGTGGTGTCACAATGGCTGGCTGATGGAACCCGGACGGCCTTCGAGCATCCAATTCGATCCGTCGGACCCCATATCCGGACACGACCATACAAACCCAGGTTGATTACACGATGCGAAACACAGGCTTCCCCCTAGCCACCCGTCGCGGCCTGACGGCCCTGCCCCTTGCCATCGCCATGAGCATGGGGGCGACCTCGGCCATGGCCGCCGACCCGGCCAGCGACAAGGACGCGATCACCGCCAGCATCCAGAAGCACATGCCCGGCGTGCCGATCGACTCGATCGAGGAAACCCCCGCCCAGGGCATCTACGAGCTCAACTCCAATGGCCAGATCGCCTACGTCACCGCCGATGGCAAGTACCTGATCGCCGGTGACCTGATCGACGTGGAGAACCGGCAGAACCTCACCCAGGGCAAGCAGGACGCGCAGCGACTCGCGACCCTCAAGGACATCGGCGAGGAGCGCAAGCTGGTCTACCCCGCCGAGGGCGAAACCAAGCACGCGATCACCATCCTTACCGATCCGACCTGCCCGTTCTGCGACAAGTTGCACAAGGAACTGCCCAAGCTGCGCGAGGCCGGCGTCGAGGTCACCTACATCCTCACCCCGCGCCAGGGACCGGGCTCCAAGGGTTTCGAGCTGTCCTCCAGGGTGGCTTGCGCCGACGACCCGAAGGAGGCCCTGGAGCGGGCCATGAAGGGCAACTCGGTTGATGCCGAGGCCTGCCGCAACGACATGATCGAGGAAAACATGGCCCTGTCCAGCCGTCTCGGCATGAGCGGTACGCCCTACACGATCCTGCCCAATGGCGCGGCCATGCCCGGCTACCGCCCGGCCAACGTGATGCTGCAGGCGATCGAGCAAAGCGGCGGGTAAGCCAACCCACCTCTCTCGACGAGACGAGACGACATGCCCCGCGCCCCCTCAGCGCGGGGTTTTTGTTTGTCGCTCCGCAGACGAAGCGTCTCGGGATCATGACCACGGCAAGGGTCGTCAAGCCATTGACGATCCGGCGACCCTCAAGTATCCACACCTCGCGCAGACCGCGCCCCGCCAACGCGCCTCGCCTCCGGCACGATTCTGGCTAGTCATGCCCTGACACGCGGCGACGTGGACGAAATGTCACGCGTTTCGCTAAAGTCGGGCGCCTCCCGACCGATAGAACGACACAAGAAGATCGAGATCCCGTCATGGCCACGCCCACCCGTCACTGCGGAGGTGACAGGTCGGCGTCGACGACGGGCAACTCGAGCCACCACAGGAGCATTGCCACCACCATGACGATCAAGGCCAAACTCATCCTGCTCGTGGTCCTTGCCGGCGCCGCCACGGTCGGCACCAGCCTGTTCGGCATCTACGCCGAGCTCAAGGGGCACGAGCTCGCCGAGAAGAACCACGAATTGCGGATCATGCCGATCAATCACGTCGGCACGTCGGTGCAACTGCTCAACCAGATGACCACCCAGTCGCTGCTGGCGCTGCAACACGATCCGGAAGGCCGAACCGCGGCGATGCATGCCCACGGCATCGACCAGCACATGGACATCATCCGCAACAACCTGGCGGCTCTGGAGGAGGTCAACGCCAAGATCGCCGCGATCCAGCATCGCCAGACCGAGTCCAACGAGGCCCAACAGGCGCTGTTCGCCACCCAGGAGGAATTGGTCAACGTCGCCTTCCGGCCGCTGATCGAGAAACTCGAGGAGGGCAACTACGTCGGCGCCCAGGCCCTGCTGATCCTCACCCTCACCGAGGTACTGCCGCGCTTCGAGGAGGCGGCAAGCACCTACGAGGGCATCCTGCGCGACAACATGGAGGAAGAGCTTGCCCGCACCAGCGAGCGTGTCGAGCAGGACGTATTGATTTCGATCGGCATCACGTTAATCAATGTGCTGATCATCATCGCGATCGCGGCCTGGATCATCCATGGCGTCACCCGCGGACTGAAGGCGGCCGACCGGTTTGCCACCAACTTCGCCGAGGGCAACCTCAACGAGCCGGTGACGCTCGACAGCCGTGACGAGATCGCCGAGATCATCACGCACATGAACACCGCGCGCGAATCGCTGCGCGAGACCCTCAAGCGCATCGGCGAGGCCTCCGAGCAACTGGCCTCGGCGGCCGAGGAAACCTCGGCGGTCTCCGAGCAGACCGATCGTGGCGTGGCGCGCCAGATGCAGGAAATCGAGCAGGTCGCCGCGGCCATGAACCAGATGACCGCTACCGTCGAGGACGTCGCCCGCAATGCCTCGGATGCCTCCAGCAGCGCTCAGGCGGCCAATGATTCGGCCAAGCACGGCCAGACCATCCTCGGCAACGCCGTCAACGCGGTGGGCATCCTGTCCGACGAGATCCGCCAGTCCTCCGAGACCATCGACTCGCTCAAGGCCGAGTCCGAGGAAATCGGCAAGGTGCTCGACGTGATCGGTGCGATCGCCGACCAGACCAACCTGCTGGCGCTGAACGCGGCGATCGAAGCGGCCCGCGCCGGCGAGCACGGTCGCGGCTTCGCCGTGGTCGCCGAGGAAGTGCGGGCGCTGGCCTCGCGCACCCAGGGCTCCACCGAGGAAATCCACGGCATGATCGACCGGCTGCAATCGCGTTCGACCGCCGCAGTGGCGGCGATGCAGCGCGCCCACAACCAGGTCGATCACAGCACCCAGGCCATGTCGGAGACCGAGGCGGCCCTGGGCGAGATCGCCAACGGGGTCAACGGCATCAACGACCTCAATTTCCAGATCGCCAGCGCCGCCGAGGAGCAGAGCGCCGTGGCCGAGGAGGTCAATCGCAACGTGCAGACCATCTCGCAGATCAGCGAGGAATCGGCACAGGGCGCCACCCAGACCAAGACCGCCTCGGCCGAGCTTGCCCGACTCGCCGAGGAACTGCAGGCGCGGCTGGCCGGTTTCAAGCTGTAGCCTCCGCCGTCGCGAACGCCGAAACGTAACGACCCGCCTCACGGCGGGTCTTTTTCGTGACGTTTGCCTCGCAGGATGACAACAAGCCGCGTGATGGACGATGGACATGCTGCAGCCACCACACCGAACGGCTAGTCTTGAGCCCTTTGCCACCACTCCGACGATCAGGCACCCCATGCAATCAGACGCCCATCCCAACCGCTCGCCGATCGTCCTGATCGGCTACGGCGATATCGCGCGACGACTCGCCCATCGACTGACCGACCACGACCTCATCGCGGTGAGCCGCCATCAGGCAGAACGCCCCGAGGGCCATCGCGGCGAATGGCGTGCCGTTGCGGTCGACCTGGACCGCGAGGATCACCTCCCCGCCGAGGTCGCACCGAACGACGCAATCTGGATCTACCTGGCGCCACCCCCGCGTGAAGGCCAGACCGACCCGCGCCTGACACACTGGTTGCGCGAGGCCGCGAACCCACCGACGGGCCTCGTCTACATCAGCACCACCGGCGTCTACGGGGATCGGGGCGGCCACTGGGTGGACGAGACGACACCACCGGCTCCGGCCCATGATCGAGGGCACCGGCGCCTGGACGCGGAAACCCAGTGTCACGCCTACGCGCAGACACACGGGATTCCACACTGCAATCTGCGCGTGACCGGCATTTACGCCTGCGACCGCCTGCCTGTCGAGAAGGTGCGTCGAGGCACCCCCGTGCCAACCGGCCCCGAAGCGCCCTGGTCCAACCGCATCCACGCCGACGACCTGGTCGACATCCTGCGCCTGCTGATCGATCGTATCGAGACTGGGCACCCCGTCACCGGCACCTTCAATGTCTCCGACAACCACCCTACCCCGGTAAACGTCACCTACCGCCAGATCGCGGCCCACTTCGGCCTGCCACAACCGCCGGAGGCCTCGCTGGCCAGCATCCTCGAGCAGGCCAGCCCCATGGCCCGAGAATTCCTCACCGAGTCACGGCGCGTGGACGCCAGCGCCATTCAACGCGCCCTCGGATGGCATCCCCGCTACCCCACCCTGGCCGCGGCTTTGGCAGATTGCCCGCGAAATCTCTCCTAAAGGGGTCAGAACTATTTTCTGGCAGGACGGCCGGGTGGCCGGGGAGCAACCGTTCGACCAACCCTGTCGGCCATCCGACGCTGAAAATCCTCGGTGCCAGCGACGGCCGACTGTTCGGTCGCCCGACGGAGAAGATTAAGATCGCCACCCGGAATGGCAGCGGAGAACAATTCACGATATTTCTCTTGCCGCCTCTCCGGCGTTGACGCCAGGCTCAGATAACGCTCGTGCGGCACGACCAGGTCATCAAAGGCGCCAAAGGCGTTGCTGGCGTAGCTTGACCATGGATATTCGCCGGGAGCCGCCACCATGCGTGCGCGGACCGGATTGAGTTCGATGTAGCGATAACACGTCAGCAAATACCGCTCCGATCCCACCAGCCCCGCCTTGAATCGCCCTTCCCACAACGTCCCGCTCCGGCGGTACTTGCGATTGATCTTCAGCACATACTGACGCCCGACGGATTGCATCGTCCGGGACAACCCCTCGGCCGAATCCGGCGTGACCAGCAGGTGGACATGGTTGGTCATCAGAACGTAGGCATGAACCGACACACCGAACTCCTCGCCCGCCAGACGAAGGCACTCGAGGTAAAGCTGGAAATCGGACTCATCGAAGAAGGTCTGCTGACGATTGTTACCGCGCTGAACCACATGCTGTGGCACACCGGGCACGAACAGCCGGGGCTTTCGGGGCATGACGACGTCCTTGTCGTGGCATGAATAAATTGGTTGGTCGCCAAAGACTAGCGAACCAGGATGCCGGAAAACAAATCACAAAAGGGTTCTGACCCCTTTTCGGAACTCCTCGCCCGCCAGGCGAAGGCAGTCGAGGTAAAGCCGAAAATCGGATTCATCGAAGAAGGTTTGCTGCCGATTGTTACCGCGCTGAACCACATGCTGTGGCACACCGGGCACGAACAGCCGGGGCTTTCTGGGCATGACGACGTCCTTGTCGTTGCATGAATAAATCGATTGGTCGCTAAAGACTAGCGAACCAGGATGCCGGGAAACAAATCAGAAAAGGGTTCTGACCCCTTTTCCCCACGAATGTTCGAAGACAAATCAGAAAAGGGTTCTGACCCCTTTTTCGCTTCCCACGCCGAAAAAGCCCAACACGTCACCGACAAATCACGAGCACCGGAATTAAGCATCCACCGGCATTCGTGCTTTTTTCGTTGCCACCGAAAACCGCGACAGCAACGAAAAAAGGCGCCCGAAAGCGCCTTTGTGGTTCCGATCAATCTCAGGATTGATTAGAACTTGTGGACGACACCCACGGAGAAGGCATTGCTGTCTTCGGTAGCAGCGCCGAAAGCATCGCCTACCTGACCAGAGTGGCCAGAGCCCTTGCCGATAAAGTAACCGTTACCTTCAGCATCAGCTTCTACAGCGGCGTACACAGCGTAAACGCTGGTCTGCTTGCTCAGCTTGTAGTCGTAACCAACGGCCCAGAGGTCAGCGCCGGTGTCTTCGTTACCGGTACCCGAAACGTCGTCAGCGGTGTAGTACTGAGCCTTGATGGTGCTCTTGCCGAAGCTGTATGCAGCACCCAGACCCCATACGTCCTGGTCACCGTTTTCCGGGTTAGAGGTGATCATGTCGGCGTTCTGGTAAAGACCAACGATCTTGAAGCCGCCGATCTTGTAACCAGCGCCCACACGGTAAGCTTCCAGGTCTTCAGCGTCGCTGTTGTGCTGCTCGTAGGCACCATCGATCATGAAACCAGCGACCTCGTAGCCAGCGCTTACGCTGTAGCCGTCTTCGTTATTGTTTACGTCATCGCTCATATCGGAAATGTAAGCGAGCTTAGCAGTAAAGCCACCCAGATCCGGAGTCATGTAGGCAACAGTGTTGTTCGTGCGGGCATCCCAGTCGTTGGCGCCAGCAAGGGCCTTGCCGCGGATGAGGGCACGGGAATCGCCAACGGTTTCATTGAACAGCTCGTATTTACGACCAACCCTCTTCATCGGGGTGTCGTGACGCCCAGCGATGGCAGAACCCCAACCACCGGTGAAGCCGATAAACGTGTTCCGCGGCTTGTCACCGGTTTCGTCTCGACCGTCGCCCCAATCGATACCTTCTTCCCACTGGTAGATCAGGGACAGGTTGTCGGAGATCGCTTCTTTGCCCTTCAGACCGATACGGGAAGAGTTGGAGGCGACGCTGTAGTCACGATCGTTGGCGTTGTCGCCACCGAAGAAGTCGTAAGAGGCGTGGATCTTGCCGTACAGGGTGGTGTCGGCCATAGCAGCTGCCGGAGCGGCAACAGCGGCAGCAACTGCCATTGCGATGATGTTCTTTTTCATCGGTTCCATCTCCAATGTGGTTGTGAGATTTCCAAATTTCCCCGGCATCATGCGGTGCGTTTGGCCAGGTACGCGGCCAATACTAGTCAGATGGGATGCGCTGACAACCCCTCGGGGGCCGGTTTGCAACAAACTGGCGCTTTTCTGTTGCATGGGTGCAACAAGGCGCCTTCGGCGCAAGAGGTGAGAGGTCAGAAATCAGAGATGAGAAGATGGTGGGTTCGCTACCTACCTCAACCCCGGCCGCTCCGCCCTCTGACCTCTGATTTCTGACCTCTGAACTCTTGAAGCGATCAGCTTCCCGCCTTCTTCAACACATCAAACCCGCCCTGGTCGGCGTGGTAGGACGAGCGCACCATCGGACCGGCAGCGACGTGGGTGAAGCCGAGCGCTTCGGCCTGGCGGCCGAGCTCAGCGAAGTGCTCGGGGGAGACGAAGCGCTTGACCGGCAGGTGGTGGACGGAGGGCTGCAGGTACTGACCGAGGGTGAGCATGTCGACGCCGTGATCGCGCATGTCCTGCAATTCGCTCAGCAACTGCTCGTCGGTCTCGCCCAACCCCAGCATCAGCCCGGACTTGGTGGGCACGTCGGGGCAGCGACGTTTCATCTCGGCGAGCAGGTCAAGCGAGCCCTGATAGCTCGCGCCCGGTCGGGCGGCGCGGTAGAGCTCCGGGACGGTCTCGAGGTTGTGGTTGAACACGTCCGGCGGCTCGGCGCTGAGGATGTCGATGGCCTTTTCCACCCGGCCACGGAAGTCGGGGGTCAGTATCTCGACGATCAGTCCGGGGTTGACCTCGCGCAGGGCGCGGATCACATCGGCGAAGTGTTGCGCGCCGCCGTCGCGCAGATCATCGCGATCGACCGAGGTGATCACGACGTACTTCAGCCCCATGGCGCGCACGGTCTCGGCCAGTCGGGCCGGCTCCTCGGGATCGACCGGGCGCGGCTTACCGTGGGCCACGTCGCAGAACGGACACCGGCGCGTGCAGATGTCGCCAAGGATCATGAAGGTGGCGGTGCCGTTGTTGAAACACTCGCCCAGGTTGGGGCAGTTGGCCTCCTCGCAGACGGTGTTCAGCCCCTGCTCGCGCACCACGCGCTTGAGGCGCTGGACCTCCGCCCCGCCCTGCGGCCGGGCGCGAATCCAGCTGGGCTTGCGCATCGGGGCCGACGGCTCGATCTTGACCGGGATGCGCGAGACCTTGTCGGAAGAGCGCATCGCGCGCGTCGGGCCGTCGGGCTTGGCGGCGTTGTCGGTCGTTTCGGTCATGATTGGGTCTCCGGGGGCGCGGGACGCAACGGATGCGGTGTCCGGGGTTTCGCGCCTGAAGGCGCTCCTACGGGGTAAGCGATGCGCCGAGGTCGGCGGCGAACTCGCGGGCGATGGTCGGCAAGGCGTCCGTGTCGCCGAGCAATCGCTTCGCGTCGGTGACGGCCAGCCCCTGGTAGCCGCAGGGGTTGATCCGGGCGAATGGAGCCAGGTCCATGTCGATATTGAACGACAGGCCATGATAACAGCGCCCCTGTCGGATTTTCAGGCCGAGGGCGGCGATCTTGGCGTGATCGACGTACACGCCGGGGGCATCCGATCGGCGCGCGGCGAGCACGTCCCGCGCCGCCAACCAGTCGATCACGACCTGTTCTAGCCGATGGACCCAGTCGCGCGGCCCCAGGCCGGCGCGGCGCAGATCGACCAACGTGTACAACACCAACTGGCCCGGGCCGTGATACGTCACCTGCCCGCCGCGGTCGGTCGGGATGACCGGAATGTGGCCGGGACTCAGCAGGTGCTCCGGCCGACCCGCCAGCCCCTGGGTGAACACGGGCGGGTGGGTCAGGGCCCAGAAGGCATCCGGGCTCTCGGTTGACCGTTTCGCCGTGTAACGCCGCATGGCCGCCCAGGTGGCGCGGTAGTCGCGCCGTTCGCCTAGCCAGCGAAATTGGGGGGATCGGGGCATAAGAAGCGGGGAACAAACCTTATTGGCCGGGAAATCGGCCTCCCGGCCGATTGTCGGGCTGAAGCCCGACCCACAGTGAAAAAGCTCGAAGCTGAAAGATTTCTGAGTGAGAAAAACCCTACTCCGAGTTCCGCGCACACCCTCTTTCAGCTGTCAGCTTCAAGCTTCCGGCTTCGTTCACAGACACATCTTCACGTCCGGGTGCGCGGTGATCGCGCGGTAGACGTCGTCGATCTGTTTCCGGGAGGTGGCGGTGAAGGTGACCGTCAGGCCGACGAAGGTGCCCTTGCCGCTGGCGCGCTGTTTCCAGGCCGACTCGGGCAGCCCGGGGATGACGTCGTCGACGGCCTGTTTGATGTCGTTGATGAAGGCATCGGTGGCCGGGCCCATGACCTTGATCGGGAATTCACTCGGAAAGTCGATCAGGGTCTCGCGCTCGAGCGCCGCCTCGTCCTCGGCCGCCGTGGGCTTGGCGTTGGGATCGCAGGCGGTCAATTGCCCATCGGGTCGAGCCTCGAGGGGGCCATTGCCTTTCCCGTTCGGGGAAGAATCGTCGGTCATCGCGAGCTCCGTTGCGGGTGTTTGAGTGCCTGGAAATGCTGGTCGAGCTGCCGGGTAACCGGGCCGGCACGGCCGGAATGCGCGCCCGAGCCGACCGGCTGGCCGTCGATCTCGACCACCGGCCAGAGATCCTTGGTCGAGCTGGTCAGGAACACCTCGTCGGCCTCGCGCAGGGCGCTGATCGTGATGAACGATTCGTCCACCTCGACCAGCCGCTCGTCGCGCACCAGGTCGAGCAACAGCCCGCGGGTGATGCCGGCAAGGATGCGCGGCCCGGTCGGCGCGGTGACCAAACGCCCGTTGATCACGGCGAACAGGTTGGTCGCCGCCCCTTCCATCACCAGCCCGTCACGCACCAGCACCGCCTCGTCGCAGCCCTGCTCGAGGGCCTGCTGGCGCGCCATGGTGTTGGGCAACAGGTTGATGCTCTTGATGTCGCAACGCGCCCAGCGCGCATCGGGCAACGTGATCACGCGCGCGCCGCCGGCGATCGAACCGACCGGCGAGACGGTGGCCATCACGCCGGGATGCACCTCGTCGCCCGGCCAGGCATGGTCACGTTTTGCCGGCGCGCCGCGCGTCACCTGCAGGTAGATGGCGGCATCGGGGGCGTCGATGCCGGCGAGCAGCCGGTCGAAGATGGCCTGCCAGTCATCACGTCCCAACGGCTCGGCGATGCCGATCGCCTCGAGGCTGCGCGACAGGCGTGCCATGTGCTCGTCGAGACCGAACAGCCGACCGGCGAAGGCCGGGATTACCTCGTAGACGCCGTCGCCGAACAGGTAGCCACGATCAAGCACCGACACGCGCGCCGTGTCGGTATCGCACCACTCACCGTTGAGATAGACCGGCCGTGGCTTGCTTGTCACAAGAGCACCTCGACAAACGGCATCGGGTCGATCATCAGTTATCCCACCAGAGCCAGAAACTATCGGTCGCCTGCTTGACCAGACCACCCTCCGGATTGTCCGACAAGGCGACCACCGGTCGCTCGGCGATGGCCTGCTCGCCCAGGCGCACCACCAGCGAGCCGACGGCATCGCCCTGGTTCAGCGGCGCGGTCAGCTCGCCGTCGAGCTTGAGGCTGATGGCCAGGTCGTCGCGCTGATTCTTGGGCACCAGCACCGAGAGATCCTGGCGCAGCCCGACCGGGGTCTGGTCCATCTCGCCCTTGTAGACGCGCGGACTGGCCAGTGTCTCGCCACCCGAGCGCACATCGACGGTCTCGAAGTGCCTAAAGCCGTAGTTGAGCAGGGCCTCGGCCTGGTTGTTGCGCGCCTCGTCGCTGTCGGTGCCCAGCACCACGGCGATCAGGCGCATGCCGTCGCGCGCCCCGGAGGTGGCCAGGCAGTAGCCGGCCGCCTCGGTATGACCGGTCTTGCCGCCGTCGACCCACTCGTTGCGAAACAGGAGCTTTTCGCGGTTGTACTGCTTGATGCCGCCATAGGTGTAGGACTTCTGGCGGAAATACTTGTAGAGGTCCGGGAACTCGTGGATCAGTTGCGAGAGCAGGGTCGCGATGTCGCGCGCGGACATCAGGTGCCCCTCGGCCGGCCAACCGGTGGGGTTCTCGAAGTGGGTCTCGTCCATCCCGAGGCGCTCGGCGGTGGCGTTCATCTGCGCGACGAACGACTCCTCATTGCCACCGATGTACTCGGCAAGCGCGGTGGCGGCATCGTTGCCCGACTGCACGATCATGCCCTGCAACAACGCCTCGACGGTGACCTGCGTGCCCACCTCGATGAACATGCGCGAGCCGCCCATGCGCCAGGCCTTCTCGCTGACCGTCACCTGGTCGTCGAGGGCGATATTGCCGCTCTTGATCGCCTGGAAGGCGAGATAGGCCGTCATCAATTTGGTGATGCTCGCCGGCGGCACGGGCCGGTCGGCGTCGCGCTCGACGATCACCTGCTCGGTGGCGTAGTCGAGCAGCACATAGGAACGCGCCGAGAGATCGGGCGCGCCCGGCGTGGGCAACGCGGCATACGTGCTTGTTGCCACCAGGGAAAGCAGGGTCGTCGCCAGCAGGCCGGCAAACCAGCCGCCTCGCCATGTCGTGGACAAGGCCTTGATCATTTCTTCACCACCATCGTTGTTTCGTGAAAGCCGAGTTGTCGCAGGCGCTCGCGCACGGCATCGAACTCGTCGGCCGAGGCGAGCGGGCCGACGCGCACCCGGGTCCAACCGCCGGCCGACTGGCTGACCGTCGAGAGCCCCGCGCGACGCAGGCGCGCACCGATTTCCTCGGCATTGTCCGCGTCGCGGAAGGCGCCCACCTGGACGAAGACATTCTCGCCCCAGCGGGCATTGGGCATCGCGCGACCGGAACGGTTCCCCGACGAGGCGGAATTCCGGGTCGCGGTGCGCGTGTCGTCGGGACCGACCACCTCGATCTCGACCGGCACGGTGCCCTTGCCGGTCATCTCGATCTTGTGCGCCGCGGCGTAGGACAGGTCGATGATCCGCCCGTCGACGAACGGGCCGCGATCGTTGACCCGCACCACCACGCTCTTGCCGTTGTCGAGGTTGGTCACCCGGACGTAGGTCGGCAGGCGCAGCGACTTGTGCGCCGCGGTCATCTTGTACATGTCGTAGGGCTCGCCCGACGAGGTCAGCCGCCCGTGGAATTTCTTGCCGTACCAGGAGGCGAGACCGCGTTCGCGAAAGCCCGTGTTGCTGGCCAGCACCGTGTAGCGCTCGCCCAGCACCGTGTAATTGTCGGGGTTGCCGCGGCTCGAATAGGGCTCGTCGCGGGGGACGGCATCGCGGGTGGCCGCCCGATCCGGGGACGGACCGCTGGCGCAGCCGGCCAGCAACAGCGTCCCGACCAGCGCAACGACCGCCGCGCCAGGCAGACGGTGACGCCACTCGATCATGGCATCAGCCGGCATCGGCCCCGTCATGCCCCGCCGACGTGGCCGCATCGGCAGTTGCCTGTTCGATTGCTTGGGCCAGCTGCCAGACGGCTGTCGCGTAGAGCACGCTGTGATTGTACCGGGTGATGACATAGAAATTATTGAGTCCCACGTGATAGGCGACGTCATCGCCATCGGTGAGCGTGAACAGCATCACCTCGAAGTCGTCCGGCACCGGCGCGTCGTCCGGCACGGTCACGCCGCGCTCGCGCAGTTCGGCCAGGGTGGTCTTGGGCGCGAGATCGCGCGCCCGGTTGAGCAGGTCGTCGACCTCGGCGCCGTTGATGTCCACCTCGAACATCACCGGCTCGCCCTGCCCCCAGCCGTGCTCGACGAAGTAGTTGGCCACGCTGGCGAAGACGTCGTGATGGCTGTCCCACAGGTCGCGGTGACCGTCGCCGTCGCCGTCGACCGCGTAATGCCGGTAGCTCGACGGGATGAACTGCGGCAGCCCCATCGCCCCGGCGTAACTGCCCTCGGCCTTGTCCATGGAGATGCCTTCCTCGCCGGCCAGGCGAATGAAGTCGACCAGCTGGCCACGGAAAAATTCCCCGCGGCGCGGGTAATCGAAGCCCAGCGTCGCCAGGGCATCGATCACCCGGTAGCCGCCGGTGATGCGCCCGTAGTAGGTCTCCACCCCGATGATCGCGGTGATCACGTAGGGCGAGACGCCGTAGGTCGAGGCGACCTCGTCGAGCAGCTCGCCGTGTTCCTGCATGAAGGCCGCACCGCGCTCGATGCGCTTGTCAGTGATGAAGATGGGGCGGTACTCGCCCCAGGTCTTGGATTCGGCCGGGCGGGTGATCGCGTCGATGATCTTCTGCTGGTACTCGGCATCCCCCAGCCAGGCCTCGATCTGCTCGCGCGAGACCCCGGTCTCGCCGACCGCCTCGTCGATGAACGCCTGCACCGGTTCGCGGTCGAGGTAATCGCCGGCCTGCGCGCTGCCGACAGCGAGGAAAGCGGCGGCCAGAACGCCTTGCGTGGCGCGGTTCAAAGCGTGTGTCATTAAGGAACCTCTCGATGAGTTGGCAACGTCTCTGGCAGCCGGGCTATTTCGCGATCCGGGCACCGCAGCGCCGGCAGGACAGCTGTCCGCCAAGGGGCGGCAACACCGTGCGGGAGCAAGCCCGGCTGCCCCAGCGGGCGGGCCGCCAAGGACCCACCTGCGGCGTTGCCGCCCTTGTGAAGGACTCGGCCCTTCACTACGGACGGCGTCTTGCATCTGGGCCCTTGGCGACCCGCAGAGACATCGCCAAATCATCGAGCGGTCCCAAGGGAAGGTCTGCACGCATGCCATGCCACTCTGGCTTGGCGAGTCGTTCGTGATCAAGGCGCGATGTCGCCGGCGTGCCGGTGGCCACGTCAAGACATCGTAACGCGGAGCACGGGCGACTCGCCAAGCCCCGCCGGGCGCGCCTTTAGCCGGGCATCTGCTGCGTTGTCGTCCTTGGAAAGAGAAATGCTCTTCCGCGGTGGACGAGCGCCTTGCAGCTGCCCGGCTCAAGGCACGCAGAGCGGTATGGCATTCGTGAAGACCTTCCCTACCGATCGTGCCCCAGGAAACTGCGTTGCGTGCGGATGCTCATCAGCATACCCAAACCCACCATGATGGTCACCAGCGCGGTGCCGCCGTAGCTCATCAACGGCAAGGGGGCGCCGACCACCGGCAAGAGGCCCAGCACCATGCCGGCATTGACCAGCACGTAGACCATGAAGGTCATCGAGATCGAGGCCGCCAGCAGCCGCCCTTCGACCGACTCGGCGTGCTCGGCGATCCACAGCCCGCGCCAGATGACGGCCAGGTACAGGAGGAACAGCACCAGCAGCCCCATCAGGCCGAATTCCTCGGCATAGACCGCCAGGATGAAGTCCGTGGTCCCCTCGGGCAGGAAGTCCAGGTGCGACTGGGTGCCCTGCAACCAGCCCTTGCCCCAGACGCCACCAGAGCCGATCGCGATCATCGACTGGATGGTGTGGTACCCGGCGCCGAGCGGGTCGCTGGCCGGGTCGAGCAGGGTCAGCACGCGCTCCTTCTGGTAGGCGTGCATGACGAAGAACCACATCACCGGCATTGCGGCGGTGGCCAGCGCCAGAAAGCCGCCGATATACCACCAGGACAGGCCGGCGAAGAACAGCACGAACAACCCCGAGGCCATGATCAGCAGGGAGGAACCCAGGTCCGGCTGGCCGGCGATCAGCACGGTGGGCACACCCACCGCGAGCATCGCGACCACCACGTCGAGCGGACGCGGCGGCAGGGGGCGACGGGCGAGGAACCAGGCGATCGTCATCGGCATGGCCACCTTCATCAGCTCGGCCGGCTGGAAACGGATCACGCCCAGATCGAGCCAGCGTTTGGCGCCGCCGCCCATGTCGCCTACCAGCCAGACGGCGACCAGCATCAGCACCACCGCGGCATAGAACCAGGGCGCGACGGCGAAGAACCAGCGCTGCGGGATCTGGGCGATCAGCAGCATCAGGCCGAAGCCCAGGCCGAGGCGGACGATGCTGCGTTCGACCCAGGCATCGCTCTGCTCGGCGGCCGAGTAACCGGCCACCACGCCGATCATCGCGATCAGCGCGACGAAGAACAGCAGGACGGGGTCGAGCTTGAATACCGAGCGCAGCGTGGCGCCGACCCGGTCGCCCAGGCGGATGGGTTGCAGACGGTCAACGGCCATGAATCAGTCCCCGTACTCGGAAAATTCGGGCTGGACGTCGGCGTCCGGCTCGACGTCGAACCAGAAGTCCATCACCTGGCGGGCGATGGGCGCGGCCGTCCCCGACCCGCTGCCGCCGTGCTCGGCGATCACGGCCACCGACAGCTCGGGGTCGTCGAACGGCGCGAAGCCGACGAACAGGGCGTGGTCATGCAGTCGTCGCTCGAGCTCCTCGGCGTCGTACTCCTCGTCCTGGGCCACCGAGAACACCTGGGCGGTCCCCGTCTTGCCCGCGATCGGATACGGCGCCTCGATCTTGTGCGCCGTGCCGCGCTCGTGGCCGACCACCGCACGCATCGCCTCACGGGCACGTTGCCAATAGGACTCGCTCGAGAGCGTCAGGCGGGGCTGCGGCTCGCGGTCGTCGGCCACCAGCCAGGGCACGTGTCGCACCCCGGAGAGCGCCAGCGTCGAGGTCATGTCCGCCAGTTGCAGGATGGTCGAGAGCATGTAGCCCTGGCCGATGCCGGCAATCACCGTCTCGCCGGGGAACCACACCTGCTGCTTGACCCGCTGCTTCCAGTCGCGCGAGGGCATCAGGCCCGCCCGCTCGCCGGGCAGGTCGATGCCGGTCTGCTGCCCAAGGCCGAACCGGGTGAAGAACTCGTGCATCCGGTCGATGCCCATGCGGTAGGCGAGATCGTAGTAGTACACGTCGACCGAGCGGAACACGGACTCCTCGAAGTCGACCCAGCCGTGGCCCCACTTGCGCCAGTCGCGATAGCGGTGGTCGTTGCCCGGGATCTGGTAGTACGGGCCGGCGAAGAACCGCTCGTCGGGATCGAGCAGGCCATATTCCATGCCCGCCAGCCCCATCACCGGCTTGATGGTCGAGCCTGGCGGGTAGGTGGCGGTTGTCGCGCGATTGTAGAGCGGCCGGTCCGGGTCCTCGAGCAGGTCGCGGTAGGCCTGGTGGCTGATGCCGTCGACGAACAGGTTGGGGTCGAACGACGGCCGGGAGACCATCGCGCGGATCGCCCCGTCACGCGGGTCCTGGGCGACCACCGCCCCGGCGTACTCGCCCAGGGCGGCGGCGGCCACGCCCTGCAGGCCGACGTCGATGGTCAGGGCGATGTCCTCGCCCGGGACCGGCCGCTGGGTCTCGAGCACCTTGACCTCGCGCCCGAGCGCGTCGACCTCGACGATCCGGTACCCCGGCTGGCCGTGCAGACGATCCTCGTACTGGCGTTCGATGCCCGTCTTGCCGACGTACTGCGTGCCCTGGTAGGCGTCCGGATCGAGACGCTTGACGTCCTCGGCGTTGATCCGACCGACGTAACCCACCACGTGGGCGAGCAGCTCGCGGTACGGGTAGACCCGCTTGAGGCTGGAGACGATCTCGGTCCCGGGAAGCCAGGGCTTGAGCCGCGCAAGCCGCGCCCGTTCGACCTCGTCGAGGTCGGCCTTGACCAGCACCGGGTCGAAGCGGCGACTGACCCGGATGCGCTCCTCGAGCGCCTCGACCGCGCGGGCGTCCAGCCTCAGCACGTCGGCCAGCATCGCCAGCTCCGCCGCCACGTCACGACTGTGCTCCGGGGTGATCTGCACCTGGTAGGTCGCGACGTTGTCGGCCACCACCTCGCCCTGGGCATCGAAGATCCGGCCGCGCTCGGGCGGCACCACCACCAGGCGGGTCCGGTTCTGCTCGGCCTTGGCGAGATAGTGCTCGTGCTGGGCGATCTGCAGCCAGGCGGCCCGCCCCAGCAAGGTGAGGACGACCACGAGCGAGACCAGCGCCGCGAACAGGATTCGCAGCCGGAATACCCGCCTGGCCCGGCCATGATCATGGAGACGATCTAGCATCGCTTCGCTCGGGGCTCGCCGTTACACTGAAAACAAGCGCGGCCGACGGGGAAGCACCCCGCCGGCCGCGTCAATGCAGTCATGTCGGACGCACACCACGCTCCGACTCGCACCGGATCACTGCTGCTCGTGGCGGGCGATCGAGTCCTCGATCTCCTTGCAGGCCGCGGCCTTGTCGGCAAAGCCCTTGCACTCGACCCACTTGCCCGGCTCGAGCGCCTTGTACTGCTCGAAGAAGTGCTGGATCTGCTCGAGCAGGAAGCCCGGCAAGTCCTCGACCTTCTTGACGTCGTGGTAGTGCGGGGTGAGCTTGTCGTGCGGCACGGCGATGATCTTGGCATCGATGCCCGATTCGTCGGTCATCTCCAGCATGCCCACCGGACGCGCGCGGATCACCGAACCCGGCTGCAGCGGCAACGGCGCGACCAGCATCACGTCAACCGGATCGCCATCGTCGGAGAGCGTCTGCGGGATGAAACCGTAGTTGGTCGGGTAGTACATCGAGGTCGCCATGAAGCGGTCGACCAGGAGCGCGCCGGAATCCTTGTCCAGCTCGTACTTGACCGGCACGCCCTGCACCGGGATTTCGATAACGACGTTGATGTCTTCCGGCGGGTTCTTGCCGGCGGAGATCTTCGACAGGTCCATAGGGAACGGCCTCGATAGATTGCGGTTGAACTGAAGGGAAAGCGATCTCGCCGCAAGTCACGGCGTTTTGGTTATGATACCGTTTTTCGCCGGTCGACCGGAGTCCCGGTCTCGAATTCGGTCGGCAAAATCCACGGCTATCAAGATCTGGAAAACCATGCGAATCGTACTTTTGGGCGCCCCGGGTTCGGGCAAGGGCACGCAGGCGGCACGCCTGGTGGAACACTACAAGGTCCCGCAGATCTCCACCGGCGACCTGCTGCGCGCCGCCGTGGCCGCGGGCACCGAGCTCGGCCTCAAGGCCAAGGCCGCGATGGACGAAGGCCAGCTGGTCAGTGACGACATCGTACTGGGCATGATCCGCGAGCGCCTGGCCCAACCGGACACCCAGCGCGGTTTCATCCTCGACGGCTTCCCGCGCAACATCGCCCAGGCCGAGGCGCTCGACGAGATGCTCGAAGGCCTCGAGCGCCCGCTGGAGCTCGGCATCCTCCTGGACGTGCCGCTCGACAAGCTGATGAAGCGCCTGACCGGCCGCATGACCTGCAAGGAATGCGGCGCGGTGTTCAATCGCTTCACCAATCCGCCGGATTCCGACCACCAGTGCGACCACTGCGAGCACGAACTGGTTCAGCGCAACGACGACAACGAGGACACCGTGCGTCGCCGCCTGGAGGTATTCCAGGAGCAGACGGCGCCGTTGGTCGAGTACTACGAGCGCGACGGGCGACTGGCCCGCATCGACGGCGAACGGGAAATCGACCAGATCGCGGCGGACTTCCGCGAGATCCTCGACCCGATCGCCCCGTCATCCGAGAGCTGAGCCCAACGCATGGAGTCAGGGAAGACGCGCACGCCACTGGCCATCGCCATCGCCGCTGCCCTCGGGGCCGGCGGACTGGCCGGGAGCCAATCGCTGCAGCCAGTCGAAGCGGCCTCGGGCGGCGAGTGGGGCCTGTGCCCGGCCTTCGGCCCGGAGCGCCCCGCCTACCAGCCATTGGCCGAGGGCGAGCCGGGCAAGGCCTCGGCCGACCGGGCCGAGTACGGCACTGACGGCGCCGTCACCCTGATCGGGGATGCCATCGTCGACGAGCCGGGGCGGCGCGTGCGCGGCGAGCGGCTGATCTACCGGCAGGGCCCCGAGGCCAGCGTCTCCGCCGAGGGCAACCTCTGGCTGCAGACCGGCGACATGGCCGTGCAGGCCGAGCGCGGCGAGCTGAACCTCGACACGGACGCCGGACGACTGGAGCGGGCGCATTACTGGCTGGAGAGCCAGCACCTCTCCGGCGTGGCCGAGACCATCGTCCAGGACGACCGGCAGCACTATCGCCTCGGCCAGGCGACCTTCTCGACCTGCCCGGCCGAAACACGCGACTGGGAATTCCAGGCACGCGAGGTCAACCTGAACCGTGAGACGGGCCGCGGCGAGGCCTGGCACACCACCTTGCGAGCCGGTGGCGTGCCGGTGTTCTACGCGCCGTATCTCAACTTCCCGATCGACGACCGGCGCCAGTCCGGCCTGCTCTACCCGACCTTCGGCAACAGCACCGAAGGCGGCTTCGAGTACGCCCAGCCCTACTACTGGAACATCGCGCCCAATCTCGACGCCACGCTCACCCCCACCCTGCTGACCAAGCGCGGTCTGGGCCTGGGCGGGCAGGTGCGCTGGCTGCACCAGTTCGGCAGCGAGGACCTCGGTCGTGACCAGCTCGACTTCTTCTACCTGCCCGACGACCGGGTCGAGGGCGGCTCGCGTTGGTCCCTGGGACTCGACAGCAGCGGGCGGGTCAATCCGGACCTCGACTACCGCGTCGACATCAACCGGGTCTCCGACGACCAGTTCTTCCAGGACTTTTCCACCAACCTGGAACAGTCGACCACCAGCCATCTCCGCAGCGACGTGCGACTCAACGCCCGCCCGGGCGGCGGCTGGAACCTCGGGTTGCTGGCGCAGCGCTACCAGACCATTAATCCCGACCTGAGCGAGTACCAGTACCCGTACCGGATCATGCCGCGGCTGACCGCCAGCAACCGCTTCGGCCTGGGGCAGTGGGGCGAACACGTCGCGCCCAGCTTGAGTGTGCGCGCCGACGTCACCCGGTTTGCCCACCCCTCGAGCGAACGCATCGTCGGCGATCGTGCGCATGCCGCGATCGGGCTTGGTCAGACCTTCGACGACACCTGGTACCGTCTGCGCCCGCAGGTCACGCTCGACACCACCAGCTACCACCTGAATGACGCCGATCCCAACACGATTGACGGCAACCGGGCATTCGACACCAGCGCCACGCGCAGCGTGCCGATCTCCAGCATTGACGGCAGCCTGTTCTTCGAGCGCGCCTACGGTGAAACGGGTCGTTACCGCGCCCTGCTCGAGCCGCGGCTCTACTACCTGTACGTGCCGTACCGCGACCAGAGCGACATCCCGCTGTTCGACACCGGGCAGCCGACGCTCAGCTACAGCCAGTTGTTCCGTCCCAACCGCTACTCAGGCGGCGACCGGATCGCCGACGAGAACGCCCTGACCTACGGCCTATCCTGGTCGCTGATCGACACCCAGCAAGGCACCGTGCCGCTGTCGCTTCGTGTCGCCCAGCGCTACCGTTTCGAGGACTCCGAAACGGTGCTGCCGCCCAATTTCGCCACCCCGGAGACGCACCCGAGCTACCGAGAGGCGGGTGGATCGACCGTGCTCGCCGAGGTCTACAGCGACGTCACTCAGAACTGGAACGGCTCGTTCACCGCCGAGTACGACACCGATCGGGAACGGGTCTCTCGCTCGCAGACGCGACTCGGCTATCGGGGAGAAGACAATAGCGTCCTGAATTTCTCCTGGTTCACCCGCGAGGGCATCAACGAGTCCGACCGCGACTACCGCCAGGGCGACGTGTCGTTCGCCTGGCCGCTGTCACGGCGCTGGTCGATGCTCGGCCGGGTCGGCTACGACTTCGAGTCCGAGCAAGTGGTCCAGTCGCTGCTCGGCGTGGGCTACGAGTCCTGCTGCTGGTCGGCACGCCTGGCCTTCAAGCGCTACATCGTCCGACCGGACGTGGGCGCCGACCTGGGCGACGATGCCGAGTACTCCAACGCCGTGGTCTTCCAGGTCGAGCTCAAGGGCCTGGGTGGCATCGGCGGCAACCAGTTCCGCGACGACATCCTCGGCTTCGATCCCTGACCGCCGGGCATCGGCCCCACCTGCCCGGATGCGTTATGATCGCCCGAGCCCGGGTATCGTCACCCCGGAACATGACCGAATTTCAACGCCGCAACCGCGAGTAGATCCATGCCCGTTTCGCACGCCCCCACACACCGCCACGCGCGTCGACCGCTGGCCGTGCTGGCCACCCTGCTGCTCACCGCCACCTCGATGACCCTGACCGCGTCACCGGCGGCCGCCCAGGCCAACGGTGGCTCGGCCGGCCAGCAGAACCCCGGCATGAGCGGCTTCCAGCCACTGGACCGCATTGTGGCCGTGGTCGATGACCGGGTGATCACCCAGCGCGAACTGCAGGCCGAGGTGGCCCAGTTGGGTGGCCAGGTGGATCTCGCCAACATGAGCCCGGCCGACCAGCAACGGCTCGGCGAGCGCGTGCTCGACCGCATGATCACCGAGGCGACCATGCTCGAGCGGGCCGACAAGATCGGCATCCAGATCGACGACACCCGCCTCAACCAGGCGCTCAACGGCATCGCCCAGCGCAACGGCATGAACCTTTCGCAACTGCGCGACGCCGTGGTCGGCCAGGGCCAGAACTGGGCCGAGTTCCGCGACGGCATCCGCGAGCAGATGCTGCTCGAGGAGCTGCAGAAGCGCGAGGTCTACAGCCAGATCAATGTCTCCGATCGCGACATCGACGCCTACATCGAGCAGCGCACCGGGGCGTCGGCCGAGCAGACCGAGTACCGCCTCGCCCAGATCCTGGTCTCGGTCCCCGAAAACGCCTCGCCCGAGGCGATCGAATCGGCCCGCGAACGCGCCGAGGCGATCCGCGACGAGCTGCGCGACGGCGAGGACTTCGCCCGCGTCTCGGCCGAGCGTTCCGATGCGCTCAACGCCGACGAGGGCGGCGATCTCGGCTGGCGCGAGCCGGCGCGCATCCCGTCGCTGTTCCTGCCGGTGGTGCAGGACATGCAGGCCGGCGAGGTCAGCGAGATCATCCGCAGCCCGAACGGCTTTCACATCGTCAAGGTGGCCGACACGCGCAGCACCACCGGCACCGCGGCCGTGACGCAGTATCGGGCCGAACACGTCCTGCTGCGCCCCCGCCAAGACCGCGACCCGGCCGCCACCCGCGAGCTGGCCGAGCAGCTGCGCGCCCAGGTCGCCAGCGGCGAGACGACCCTCGCCTCGGTCGCACGCGAATTCTCCGACGATCCGGGCTCCGCCCAGCGCGGCGGCGACCTGGGCTGGGTAAACCCGGAGGACATGGTGCCGGCGTTCGCGCAAGCCCTGGAATCGGTCCAGACCGGCGAGTTGAGCCCGGTCTTCGAAAGCCAGTTCGGCTTTCACTTCCTGCGGGTCAACGACCAGCGCCGCCAGGAGGTCTCCGGCGAGGACCTGCGCGAGCAGGCACGCAATGCCATCGGCGAGCGCCGCGCCGACGAGGAGCTGACCAAGTACATCCGCCGCCTGCGCGCGGAGGCCTACATCGAGAACCGCCTGACCGGCACCGTCAACGACGCCAGTGGCCAGCGTGCGCTTGGTCGTCAGTAGCGGCGAACCGGCCGGGATCGGCCCGGACCTGCTGCTCGCGCTGGCCGCCGACCCGGCCTTCACGCCGTCCGACGAACTGGTCGTCCTCGGCGACCGGGACGTGTTCGCCGCGCGCGCCGAGGCCCTGGGCCTGCCCTTCGACTGGCCGGCCGCGGACGACTCGGCCGCCACCTCAGCCGGCTTTCGCTTCCACCATCTGGCCGCGGCCAATCCGGTCACGCCGGGTCGGCTCGATCCGGGCAACGCCCGCCACGTGCTGGACATGCTCGATCACGCCGCCGATGGCTGCCGTGATGGCCGCTACGCCGCGATGGTCACCGCGCCGCTGCACAAGGGCGTGATCAACGACGCCGGCATTCCCTTCACCGGGCACACCGAATACCTCGCCGACCGGGTCGGCGGCACCCCGGTGATGATGCTGGTGGCCGACACCCTGCGCGTCGCGCTGGCCACCACCCACCTGCCCCTGGCCCGGGTGCCGGCCGCGATCACCGGCGAGACGCTGACCACCGTGATCGAGACGCTGCACGCGGCGATGGTCGACTGGCTGGGCAAGCCGCAGCCGCGCCTGCTGGTCGCGGGCCTGAACCCGCATGCCGGCGAATCCGGGCACCTGGGCGACGAGGAAATCCGCGTGATCGGCCCGACGCTCGAGGCGATGCGCGAACGCGGCATCCAGGCGATCGGCCCGCTGCCTGCCGACACCCTGTTCACGCCCCGCCACCTCGACGGCGCCGATGCCGTGCTGGCCATGTACCACGATCAGGGCCTGCCGGTACTCAAGTACGCCGGCTTCGGCCGAGCGGTGAACGTGACCCTGGGCCTGCCGATCGTGCGCACCTCGGTCGATCACGGCACGGCCCTGGACCTGGCCGGCGGCGGCCGGGCCGAGCACGGCTCGCTGGCCGAGGCGATCCGGCTTGCCGGCGAGATCACCCGGCGGGCGGCGGCCTGACCATGGCATCCGCGGGCAATTCCAAGAAAGGCGTCCAGGACGGCCACCGAGCGCGCAAGCGCTTCGGCCAGAACTTCCTGGTCGACTACGGCGTGATCGACCGCATCCTCGGCGCCATCCCGGGCGATGGGCCCGTTATCGAGATCGGGCCGGGGCTCGGGGCACTCACCGTGCCACTGGCCCAGCGCGGCAACCGCGTGGTCGCGATCGAGCTCGACCGGGACGTTATCCGTCACCTGCGCGTCAAGCTCGATGCCGAGGGTGTCGGCCGACAGGTCGAGCTGGTGGGGCAGGACGCCCTGCGCCTGGACCTCGATACGCTGTGCGAGGAGCAGGGGCTCAGCCCGCCGCTGACGCTGGTGGGCAACCTGCCCTACAACATCGCCACCGCGCTGATCACCCGGCTGCTGCAACAGTCGACACGCATCCATGACATGGTGTTCATGGTGCAGCGCGAGGTCGGCAACCGCCTGGCCGCCGGCCCCAACGACTCGGCCTACGGGCGATTGAGCGTGCTCACCGCCATGCACGCCGAGGTCGAGCACCTGTTCGACGTGCCGCCCGAGGCCTTCAACCCGCCGCCCAAAGTGGAGTCGAGCGTGATCCGCATCACCCCGCGCGCCGAGCCGCTGGTGCCGCCCGCCGAGCAGGCCCGCTTCGAGACGCTGGTCACCGCGGCCTTCGCCCAGCGTCGCAAGACCCTGCGCAACAACTTGAAACCCCTCATGCCAGCGTCAACAATTGAGGCGTCGGGAATCGACCCGTCGCTGCGCGCGCAGGCACTGGACATACCCGCCTTCCTGACGCTGGCCCGACGGCTCGACCCGAGCAGTTGACGAGCGACCGACCCGCGCCCCGATCGGGCGCCGGGCACCGGCACCCCCTTCACCCATCGCAGGAAACCACGGCCATGTCCGCGACCGCCGACATACACGCCTACCCCCAGGCCGAGGACGCCTTCGCCGCCTGCGCCGACTTCCTGGTCGATCGGCTGGCCGCGGCGGTGCGTGCGCGGGGCATCGCGCGGATCGCACTGGCCGGCGGGGGCACGCCGAGACGGCTCTATCAACTGCTCGCCCACCGCTACCGTGACGCCCTCGACTGGCAGGCGGTGGAGTTCTACTTCGGCGACGAGCGCAACGTGCCGCTGGATCACCCCGACAGCAATTTCCGCATGGCGCGGCTGGCCCTGTTCGAACCATTGGGCATCCAGCCGCATCGCACCTTCCCGATGATCTCGGACCAGCAGCGTGACCCGGAGCGGGACGCCGATGCCTACGAGACGGCACTGCGGCGCTGGACGGCCGGGGCCGTGCCGCGCTTCGACGTGACCCTGCTCGGGCTGGGCAGCGACGGGCACTTCGCCTCGCTGTTCCCGGACACCCCGGCACTGGCCGAACGCGAGCGCCTGGTGGTGGTCAACCCGGTGGCCAAGCTCCACGGCCATCGCCTCACGCTGACCTTCCCGGTTTTCGAGGCCGCTCGCGACGTGGTCTTCCTGGTGCTGGGCTCGGACAAGCGCCGGGCGTTCGCCCGCATTCGCGACGGGAAAAGCGAGCGCCCCGCCGAACGACTGGCGGCCGAGCGGACCACCCACTGGTTCGTCGATCGCGCCGCGGCGGGGGCGCCATGATGCTGACCGCCTCGCCCCTGGCCGAGTCCATCCGCATCCGCCCACGGGCGGTATTCGTGCCCGAGCACAGCGACACCGCCGCGAATCGATTCGCCTTCGGCTACGAGATCGTGATCGAGAACGACAGCGATCAGCCGGTCACCCTGACCGACCGGCACTGGGTCATCGACCACGGCAACGGCTGCCTCAAGGAGGTGCGCGGCGAGGGCGTGGTCGGCGAACAACCGCGCATCCTGGCCGGCGACCGGTTTTCCTACCGCTCCGGTGCCGTGATCGAGTCACCCGCCGGGCGAATGTGGGGCGACTACGGTTTTGTCAGCGATCAGGGCGAGGTACTCCGGGTGACCATCCCGACCTTCGACCTGGTGGCCCCGGCGGCCTTCCGCAGCATCCAGTAGCCACGATCCAAGCTCGGGCCGGCAACCCGGCCAACATCGCTGTCGATCCCGCCGCACCACTCCCATGCGTCGGGTGCTAGCATCCCCCCTTTGCCCACTTCACGCGACGGAATCCGCCCGCCCCATGGCCACCTACGCAATCGGCGACCTGCAGGGCTGCCTCGACCCGCTCGAGGCCCTGCTCGAACAGATCCGCTTCGACCCGGCGGCCGACCGGCTCTGGTTCGTGGGCGACCTGGTCAATCGCGGCCCGCAGTCGCTCGAGGCGCTGCGCTTCGTCCGCGGGCTGGGCGACCGCGCCGTCACCGTGCTGGGCAACCACGACATCCACCTGCTGGGCTGTTATTTCGGTACGCGGGTCGCCCGCGGTCGCGACACGCTGGCCCCGATCCTGTCCGCCGCCGACGGCGACGAGCTGATCGACTGGCTGCGCCGGCAACCGCTCCTGCATCACGACCCGGGCCTCGACTGGACCCTGGTGCATGCCGGCATCCACCCCGCCTGGGACCTGCCGACGGCACAGGCCGCCGCCCGGGAAGCCGAGGCGGCCATGCAGGCCGACGAGCCGCTGACCTTCTTCGGCGAGATCTTCGGTAACCAGAGCGATCATCCGGACGGCAATACCACGCCAATCGACCGCCAGCGCTTCGCCATCAACGTCTTCACCCGCATGCGCTACTGCCACGCCGATGGCCGGCTCGACTTCACCGAGAAGCGTCCCCCGGCCGATGCCGACCCGGCGCTGATCCCCTGGTTCGCCATGCCCGAGCGGGCGATGGCCGAGCGTCGGATCGTCTTCGGTCACTGGTCGACCCTGGGCCCGGCAAAGGCGCGTGCCAATGCCTGGGGCATCGACCAGGGCTGTCTCTGGGGTCATCAGCTGACCGCCCTGCGCCTGGAGGACGAGGCCCTGTTCGCCACCAACTGCCCGGGCGCGCAGAAGCCCAAGGGCGGCAAATGACCATGGCCGCCCCGGGACAGGCCGCGGAGACGCGCGATGCTTAGCACGGTGTTCTCGGTCCAGTCGCTGCTCGCCGGCATGGGCGTGCTGCTCGCCGGCTCCGGCCTGCTCGCCACCCTGCTCGGCCTGCGCGCCGCCGAGGAGGGGTTCTCCGACGGCACCATCGGCCTGGTCATGTCGGCCTTCTACCTCGGCTACGTGCTGGGCACGCTCACCATCCCGGCCATCATTCGTCGAGTGGGTCACATCCGCACCTTCGCCGCCCTGGCCGCGATTTCCTCGGCGGCCGCCATCCTGCACGGCCTGTGGGTCGAGCCCTGGTTCTGGATGCTCCTGCGGCTGATCAACGGCGTGACCCTGCTGGGCCTCTACATGGTGATCGAGAGCTGGATCAACGAGAAGGTGACCACGCACCGCGGGCAGGTGTTCGGCATCTACATGATGGTCAGCCTGTTCGCCTACGGCGCCGGCCAGTTCCTGATCGGCATCTACGGCCCGATGGAGGTCTCCACCTTCGCGATCGTCGGCCTGCTGTTCTCGCTGGGGCTGGTGCCGATCGCGCTCACGCGGGTGAGCCAGCCGCCACCCATGGAGACCACCCGGCTGCCGCTGAGCGAGCTGTTCCGGCTGGCGCCCACCGGCGTGATCGGCGCGGCGATGTCCGGGGTGATCACCGGCACCATCTATGGCATGGCGGCGGTCTACGCCAACCGGGTGGGCCTGCCCGACACCCAGGTGGCGACCTTCGTTGCCGCCATCATCGTCGGCGGCGGGTTGCTGCAATGGCCGATCGGGCGCCTGTCCGACGGGCGCGACCGCCGTTACGTGCTGATCGTGATTTCGGCGATCGGCGGCGCGTTTTCCGTGCTGCTTGCCCTGCAGGACTGGTTCCCGGGCTGGACGCTGTTCGCCCTGGCGCTGGTCTTCGGCGGGTTCTCCTTCTCGCTTTACGCCATCAGTGTCGCGCAGACCAACGACCGCCTGTCGAGCGACCAGGTACTCGAGGGCACGCGCGGGCTGTTGATGGTCAACGGGGCCGGCTCGGCCGTCGGCCCGATGATCAGCGGCCTGGCCATGGGCTGGTTCGGCGCGGCCGGTTTCCCGCTGTTCGTCCTCGCCGCGCTCGGCACCATGATCCTGCTGGTCTTCTGGCGTATCCTGATCGACGCGCCGGTACCGGACGAGGAACGCGGCGATTACGTCTTCACCCACCGCACCTCGGCGGCGGGCCTGGAGCTCGATCCGCGCACCACCGACGAGGAGACCGAATCGCCACCGGCCCACGAGCACGTCAGCGACGCCGCCCCGCCCATCTATGAGACCGACCCGGCCTGGGAGGACTACGAGGGCCCGCCCGGGGCGATCGACGAACCCGACCGCGTCAACGACTCGGGCTCGTCGGGGCGGCGAGGCGACGCCTGATCCGGCGCATCAGCCAGCCAAGCACCGGCACCCGCTCGTAGAGCTGGGCGGCCGGGTCCCAATAGTCGACGTGGTCGACCACCCGCCCGTCGCGCCCCAGAACGAGCTCGGACATGCCGTCGATCGACAGGCCGTGCGCCGAGGCATCGCAGCGCATCCGCCAGCGCAGCAGGGCGCGATCGCCATCCACGGCCCGGGCCTGCACCACGAATCGCATCCCCGGACACTGCGCAAACCCGTGGGCGAACACCGATTCGATCGCCTCGATGCCGCGCACCTCGTTGAACGGGTCGACGAAGCGCGCCTGCTCGGCATACACCGACGCCAGCGCGTCGAGGTGATCGACCCGCAGCCCCTCCATCACGGCCACGTAGCGCTCGAGGGCGGCCGCCCGATTCAGGTCGCGCCCGGGCGCCGTCACGCGCCCGGTTCCTTGAGCATCCGGCGGGTCAGCCGGAAATACAGGGCGTAGGGCAGCAGTCGCAGGCCCTTCATCACCCAGCCAAAGCCTCGTGGCGCGAGGATCTCGAAGCCGCGTCCCTCCAGGCCACGGGCGATCAACTCAGCGGCCGCCTCCGGTTCGATGCGCCCCGGCATGGCGAAGTCGTTCTTGTCGGTCAGGCGGGTGCGCACGAAGCCGGGATTGATCACGCGCATCGCCACCCCCGCCCGCTCGAACTCGGGACGCAACGACTCGGCCAGGTTGATCATGGCCGCCTTGCTCGCGCCGTAGGGGGCCGCGTAGGGCAGACCGCGGTAGCCGGCCACACTCGCCGTGAGCACGATTTCACCGGCACCCCGCGCGATGAAATCCTCACGCACGGTATCGATACCGTTGACCGCGCCTAGGAAATTGACCCGGATCAATCGCTCGAACAGTCCGGGATCGAAGTCCGCCAATCCCATCGGCTCGTAGTCGCCGGCATTCAGGATCACCGAGTCCGGCACCCCCCAGTGCGCCACCAGCTCGCGGTAGGCATGGGCCAACGACTCCGGGTCGGTGACGTCGACGGCCAGCGCCAGCACCCGCTCCGGATCGCGGCTGGCCCGTTCGTCGAGGCGCGCCTGGTGTCGGGCCGAGATGGCGACCCGATGACCGCGCGCAACCAGTCGGTCGGTCAGTGCCGCCCCGATCCCGGCGCTCGCGCCCACCAGCCAGTAAATACGCTCCGTCTTCAGCTTCGCTTCGGTCATGTCGGTTATGCCTCGTGTGAATGCGGCCCGGTCAGGGCGACGAACACCGTCCGGTTGCGCGGTATCGTTTGACGCGAGCGTAGTCGAAGGCTGCTACAATATCGATGCACAAGTTATACAACACCCATTGCGTCGCAGGTGGCCCGTGTCCACGACCGAATCGAACCCAACCGAAACCGAAAGTCAGGCCCTACTGCCGATCCGGTCGGTATCGCAGATCACCGGGGTCAACCCGATCACCCTGCGTGCCTGGGAGCGTCGCTACGACCTGATTCGACCGACGCGCACGCCGGCCGGGCACCGGCTCTACAGCCAGGCCGACATCCGCACCATCCAGCGCATCCAGGAACTGGCCGAGAGCGGCATGGGCTTCGCCCAGATCGCCCTGCTGCTGGAGCAGGAAGGCCCGGACGCGAACGAGGACGCGGGCGACGAGACATCGACCACCGCCCCGCCGACCACGGTGGCACCACCTCGGTCGCTCCTCGACCGGGTGATGCGCGCGGCCATCGACCTCGATCCGTCCGAATTGCGCGCCGCCGAGGTGACCGCCCTGATGTGGCTCACCCCGGAGGACTACCTGCGCGAGGTGCTGATCGAGGCCCTGGCCCAGCTCGAGGCGCGCACTGCCTGGCCGGACCGCGACCTGGGGCTGGTGTGGCTGGCCGAGTACATCAAGGGGCGCGCCGAATGGGTCGCCGACGCCCCGGGACGAGCGACCGCCCCGGTGGTCGTGATCGACAACCTCGTGCCGGGCCGGCCATTCTCCGCCGGCGGCCTGCGGCTGTTCACCGCCCTGCACGACGACCAGTTCCATGTCCGGCTGCTGCCGACCGGGCTCAACGAGACCCAGCGCACGCAGATGGCCCGTCGCTGGGGAGCGCGCGCCTGGATCCGGCTCGACACGACCCGCCCGGAAAACCCCACCACCAGCGCGGCCGGGGCGCGCGTCTTCTGGTGCGAGCTGCCGCTGCTCGAACCCGAGGACGGCGACCAGGCCGTCGATTTCATGCAACGCTGGCGCGAACTGGTGGAGCGGGACATCCAGCACTGCCGCGAGCAGGTGGCCGAAGCGCTCGGCCGCCCCGAACCCGCCCCGGTTCGCCTGACCCGGCACTGAGCCGGGATCGATCCCAGGCGGCCGTGTGGACATCATGCCGTCTGTGTCACAATGCCGTGACCCTCATGCACCACAGGAGATCCAGACCTTGATGCTGGATGCGAATCTGCTGAAGAAGGCGGTCAACGCCTCGACGGACGGTATCGTGATTGCCGAGCAGGAAGGCTCGGACAATATCTTGATCTACGCGAACCAGGCCTTCGAGGAACTGACCGGTTACTCACAAGACGACATCCTCTACCAGGATTGTCGCTTCCTTCAGGCCGGTGATCGCGACCAGGCCCCGCTGGCCGAGGTCAGGGACGCCATCCGTCGGGGCGAGGCCACCCGCGTGGTGCTGCGCAACTACCGCAAGGACGGCAGCCTGTTCTGGAACGAGCTGTCGATCACCCCGGTCTTCAACGACGACGACCACCTGACCTACTTCATCGGCATCCAGCGCGACGTGACCGAGCTGGTTCGCATGCGCGAGGAGAACGAGCGCCTGCGTGCCCGGGTGGCCGAGCTCGAATCCCGCCTGGAGTCCGACACGCCCGACTGAGCCGACGCCCCCGGGGCCCGGGTGCCCGGGGAAACCCTGCACGATTCGATGGCATCTCTGGCTCGCGGGTTTGTGGGCAATCAAGGCGCCGGAGCGAAGACGGGCTCATTGCCCGTCGAGGGACGGCTTTGCTGCGTGCGGGCAAACCCGCGAGCCCCGTCTGGGTGAACCGGGACCGGAGCGACTCAACGTCGCTCCGCAGCCCGGTGAACGCGGAGCTGGAACAGGCCTCCAAGGGTCCATCTGCGGCGTTGCCGCCCGTGTAAAGGGCGACGGCCCTTCACGGCGGGCTGCGCCTTGCATCTGCACCCTTGGAGGCCCGCAGAGACGTCATCGAATCGTGCAGGGTTTCCCTTGTCAGGAACCGGCCAAGCGGGCATCCTTTGCGCATGCCGCCCCGCCCGCGGGGCACGAACACGGACGCGACAACGCACAGGCGGATCGATGAGCGCACCCCCCGTCAATGGACTGCTCAGCGCCCTGGTCAGGGAGGAAGCCCTGTCCTCCGACCAGGCAAAGACCATTCAATCCAAGGCCGAAGCCAGCGAGGACTCGCTGCTCAACACCGTGATCGCGGAGGGCGTGTCGGCGGCAACCATCGCCGCCGTCGCCTCCAAGCGTTTCGGTCTGCCGCTGGTGGATCTCGATGCCATCGACACCAGCGACCTGCCCCTGAAACTCGTCCCCGAGAAGGTCCTTCAGGCCAACATGGCGCTGCCGCTGTTCAAGCGCGGGCGTCGCCTGACGGTGGCCGTTGCCGACCCCTCCGATACCGGCGCGATCGACGGCTTTCGTTTCTCGACCAACATGGCGATCGAGGCGGTGGTCGCCGAGGCGCCAACGATCGCGCGACTGCTCGAGGAAGCCCTGAGCGACAGCATGGACGCCCTGGGGGACGAACTCGACGACGACCTGTCGAACGTCGAGTTCGAGCGCGAGGACGACGAGGCCCACGACGTCGAGGATGCCTCGATCCAGGACGACGTGGTGGTCAAGTTCGTCACCAAGCTCCTGACGGATGCCATCCGCAAGGGCGCCTCGGACATCCACATCGAGCCCTACGAGAAGCAGTTCCGCGTGCGTTTCCGCATCGACGGCATGCTAACCGAGAGCGCCAAGCCGCCGGCCAACCTGGCCGACCGCATCATCGCGCGCGTCAAGGTGATGAGCCGGATGGACATCTCCGAGCGGCGCATCCCGCAGGACGGGCGCATCAAGCTCAAGCTGTCGAAGAACCGCTCGATCGACTTTCGTGTCAACACCTGCCCGACCCTGTTCGGCGAAAAGGTGGTGCTGCGTATCCTCGACCCGACCAGCGCGCAACTGGGCATCGACCAGCTCGGCTACGAGCCCGGGCAGAAAGCGCTCTACATGGACGCGCTCGACAAGCCCTACGGCATGATCCTGGTCACCGGCCCCACCGGCTCGGGCAAGACGGTCTCGCTCTACACCGGCCTGAACATCCTCAACAGCGGCGACCGCAACATCTCGACCGCCGAGGACCCGGCGGAAATCGTCGTGCCAGGCATCAACCAGGTCAACGTCAATCCCAAGGTCGGGCTGACCTTCGCCAACGCACTGCGCGCCTTCCTGCGCCAGGATCCGGACGTGATCATGGTGGGCGAGATCCGCGACCTCGAAACCGCCGAGATCGCGATCAAGGCCGCCCAAACCGGGCACCTGGTGCTCTCGACCCTGCACACCAACGACGCGCCACAGACGCTCACTCGGATGGTGAACATGGGCGTGCCGGCCTACAACATCGCCTCGTCGGTGAGCCTGATCATCGCGCAGCGACTGGCGCGACGCCTGTGCAATAATTGCCGCACCAAGGAAAGCATCCCCGACGAGGAACTGCGCCGCGAGGGGTTCACCGCCGAGGACCTCGCCGGCTCGCCGACCATCTACAAGGCGGTGGGCTGCGATCAGTGCACCAACGGCTACAAGGGCCGGGTCGGCATCTATCAGGTCATGCCCGTGTCCGAGGCGATGGGGCGGATCATCATGGAAGGCGGCAACGCCATGGACATCGCCGACCAGGCGCGCAAGGAAGGCATCGACGACCTGCGACGCTCCGGTCTGAAAAAGGTGCTCGCCGGCGTGACCAGCCTCGAGGAAATCAACCGCGTCACCAAGGACTGAAGGCGGCCGGGATCAAGGGAGAGACAAGATGGCCATTGCGGCAAGCAAGAACAAGACAAGCGAAAAACCCGTCTTCACCTACGAGGCGCGCACCAAGGAAGGCCGGGTGATCAAGGGCGAGATGGCGGCGTTCAACGACACCGCCGTGCGTGCCGAGATCCGGCGTCTGGGCATGACCCTGATCCGGGTCAAGCGCAAGGCCAAGCCGCTTTTCTCCAGCTCCAAGCCCGTCCAGCCGCGCGACATCGCCACCTTCGCCCGGCAGCTCGCCACCATGATGACCGCCGGCCTGCCCATCGTGCAGGCCTTGGACATCATCGCCCAGAGCGCCGAGAAGAAGACGATGAAGGACCTCATCAACGAGGTGAAGAACGACGTCGAGAGCGGCACCAACCTCGCCGACGCCCTCGATCGGCACCGCAAGTACTTCGACGAGCTGTTCGTCAATCTCGTGCGCGCCGGCGAGCAGTCCGGTGCCCTCGAGGTGGTGCTCGACCGCATCGCGACCTACAAGGAAAAGACCGAGAGCCTCAAGGGCAAGATCAAGAAGGCCCTGTTCTACCCCACCGCGGTACTCGTGGTCGCCTTTATCGTCACCGCGATCCTGCTGATCTTCGTCATCCCGCAGTTCGAATCGCTGTTCCAGGGCTTCGGTGCCGACCTGCCGGCCTTCACACAGTTCGTCATCGGCCTCTCCGACCTGTTCCGCGAGTACTGGTACTGGATCTTCGGCGGTATCGGCGGGGCGATCTTCCTGTTCGTGTTCGTCAAGCGGCGCTCGGATCGTTTCAACCACTTCCTCGACCGGATGATCCTGAAGCTGCCGATCTTCGGCCCGCTGATGGAGAAATCGGCGATCGCGCGCTTTGCCCGCACCCTGTCGACCATGTTCTCCGCCGGCGTCCCGCTGGTCGAGGCCCTGCCGCCGACGGCCGGGGCGACCGGCAACGCGGTGTTCCGCGACGCGGTGATGAGCATGCGCGACCTGGTGGCTGCCGGCTCGCCGCTGCGCATCGGCATGCAGCAATCGAACCTGTTCCCGGTGATGGTGATCCAGATGGTCGCGATCGGCGAGGAAACCGGTGCGCTCGACAACATGCTGGCCAAGGTGGCCGACATGTACGAGGAGGAGGTCGACAACATGGTCGACGCCATGTCGAGCCTGCTCGAGCCGATGATCATGGCCTTCCTCGGCATCGTGGTCGGCGGTCTGGTCATCGCCATGTACCTGCCGATCTTCAAGCTGGGCGCCGTGGTCTGACCACCGCGCCACCCGACGGAACCCACACGGCCCGCCATGCACGGGCCGTTTCGCTATCCGGCCCCGACCCAGGTCCACATACCTCATGAGCGAACTGCAAGCGATCTTCCAGCAACACCCGGCCATCTGGATCGCCGTCGCTACGGTGTTCGGCCTGCTGGTGGGCAGCTTTCTCAATGTGGTGATCAACCGCCTGCCGGTGATGATGGAGCGGGAGTGGACGCGCGAATGCCGTGCCCTGCTGGACCGCGAGGAGGCGCCCGCCGACGAGCCCTTCAACCTGGTCCGGCCGCGCTCGGCCTGCCCGGGCTGCGGGGCGCCGATCCGGGCCTGGCAGAATATCCCCGTGCTCAGCTGGCTGATGTTGCGCGGTCGTTGCGCGAATTGCGGTCAGGCCATCGCCTGGCAGTACCCGCTGGTGGAACTGGCGAGCGCCGCGCTTACCGGTCTGGCGGCCTGGCACTTCGGGCCAACCGCGCTGGCCCTGGCCGTGTTCCTGTTCGGCTGGGCCCTGCTCGCCGCCTCGATCATCGACCTCAAAACCCAACTGCTGCCCGACGTGTTCACCCTGCCGCTCTTGTGGCTGGGCCTGCTCCTGCCGATCGTGCTGGACGACTACCATCTCTCGCTGGACCAGGCAGTGCTGGGCGCCGTGTTCGGCTATCTCGCCCTGTGGTCGGTGTACTGGCTGTTCCGGCTGCTCACCGGCAAGGAGGGCATGGGCTTCGGCGACTTCAAGCTGCTCGCCGCCCTGGGGGCCTGGCTGGGCTGGCAGCTGTTGCCGCTGGTGATCCTGCTCTCGGCCCTGGCCGGGAGCTGATCGGCATGGCGATGATCGTGGCCCTGCGCCACGACCGCCGCATCCCCATCCCCTTCGGCCCGTATCTTGCCCTCGCCGGGCTGGTCGCCCTGTATCTCGGCGAGCCGATCATGGCGGCCTACCTGGGCGGCGCGCTCTGACCCCGGCATGACGAACCGCTCCCCGGATCGCGAGGAAACGACAGGCAAGGTCATCGGCCTGACCGGCGGTATTGCCAGCGGCAAGAGCCTGGCGACCTCGATCTTTGCCGAGCTGGGCGTCCCGATCGTCGACACCGACGCGATCAGCCGCGAACTGGTCGAGCCGGGCAGCCCCTGCCTTGAGGAGATCCGGGCCCGATTCGGCGACGAGATACTCCGGGACGATGGCCGTCTCGATCGCGACCGGCTGCGCCGGCGCATCCTCGACCAACCGGCGGAGCGCGCCGCGCTGGAGGCGATCCTGCACCCGGCCATCCGGGCCACGGCCCGCGAGCGCGCAAACGCCGCGAGGCGTCACGCGCCCTACGTGCTGGTGGTGGTACCGCTGCTCGCCGAGGCCTCGGTGTGGCCGGCCTATCGGGACTGGCTCGACGCCGTGATCACCCTGACTGCCCCACACGCGCTGCGCCGAGAGCGGCTCGCCGCCCGCCCGGGCATCGGCGCCCGCCAGGCCGAGCAATGGATGGCCGCCCAGGTCGATGACGCGGCGCGCCGGGCGATCGCCGATTTCGAGTTGGTCAACGATGCCGCGCCCGAGGCCCTGCGCGCACGGATCGTGGAGCTGGATCGCCGCCTGCGCCGGCCCGGCTCGCGCATCTAAGGAAACTCTGCACGAATGCCATACCGCTCGGCGTGCCCTGAGCCGGGCAGCTACAAGCCGC
This sequence comes from Guyparkeria sp. SB14A, assembly GCF_005096345.1. Classification (NCBI taxonomy): domain Bacteria; kingdom Pseudomonadati; phylum Pseudomonadota; class Gammaproteobacteria; order Chromatiales; family Thioalkalibacteraceae; genus Guyparkeria; species Guyparkeria sp. SB14A. Next base: position 108,621 of record NZ_SWAW01000006.1, read on the forward strand.
TCGTCCGCCGCAAAAGGGCGATTCCCTAAGAACGCGCGCGACGGATCACGGGGTCCCCAGCATCAGGAAGCGTTGCAGACGCCACCAACCGCGCCGCCCCAGGCGCGCCGGCGTCAGCCAAAGCGTGAAACGTCCGCGCGTGGCGGTATCGAGCCTCACCCCCACCAGCAACGGGCCTTGCCATAGCACCCGCGTCTCTCCGCGTATCGACTCGCCCGAGGGCAGCAGCACCTCCGCACGCCCGGCCGACCAAGCCAGCTGCCCCTCGATCGCAAAGCCCGGCGGGCGATAATGAAGCCAACGCCACAACCCGCCGGAGACCACCAGCCAGGCCGCCGTTCGCCACAACCATTCCAGTGACGGCGTGTGGGCCCCGACCGGCCGGGGCGCCTGCCAGATGACCAGGCTGACCGCCAGCCAGGCGGCCAGCACCAGCGCGGTCCACGCTGCCAGTAGCCAGCGGTCGGCAACCAGACGCTCACTGAATCCTTCCGATACCCGTTCCATGGGTCGCCCTCCATCTCGCAGCGAAGCCGCCGGCGGTGATGCTATCCTTGCCGACCGAACTTGACGAGCCTGAATGCGCCAATGTCCGACGCGATCGATACAACCTGGCACGACCTGATGCAGCCGAACGCCAACCCGGCCGCCGATGCGATTCTGCTGACCGACCTGCCCGACCGTCGGGTGATCGAGGTCACCGGCTCGGAGGCGCGCGCCTTCCTGCACGCGATCCTCACGCAGGACATCAACGCGGTGAGCGACGAGGCCGCCTCCTTCTCCGCCCTGTGCACCGCGAAGGGACGGGCACTCGGATTGCTGCGTATCGCCGCGCACGACGACCGCTTCCACCTCATCACGCGTGCAGAACTCGCCCCGGGCCTGCTCAAGCGCCTGCAGATGTACGTCCTGCGCCGCGACGTGCAATTGTCGCTCGCCGACGACCAGGCCGCGATGGGCATCATCTGGCCGGGTGAGACCCGGTCGTCCGATTGCCCGTTCGACGACGCCGAGGCCTGCGCGGCCATCGAACGACTCGCCCAGGCCGACCCGACGCCGGGCCGCTGGCCGACGGTCGTGGACGCGCGCGGCTGCCTCTATCTGCGCGAGGACAAGGGCACGAGCCACGGCATGCGCGTTGCCGTTCACGGCCCGACCGAGGCACTCAAGGCGATGCTCGGCACCGCCCCGGACAGCAGCGCCATCGTTGCCAGCGACCATTGGGAACGTGCCGAAATCGAGGATCGCATCCCGGAGGTAACCGGCGAGACGGCCGAACACTTCGTGCCGCAATGGATCAACCTCGACGAGCTCGATGCCTTCAGCCTGAAGAAGGGCTGCTATCCGGGTCAGGAAGTCATCGCCCGGATGCATTACCTCGGCAAGCCCAACCGGCGCCTGTTCGCCGGTCATGTGCTCGGGCTTGCCGCGCCGGCAGCCGGCACGCCGGTGAAGAACGACCGTGACGAGACCGCCGGCGAGGTCGTTCGCAGCGCCCCGCTGCCGGACGAGTCGGGCAGCCTGGTGCTCACCGTGATCAAGCTCAAGCACCTGCACGATTCCCTGAGCATCGACGGGCTGGCCCTGAGCCTCGACCCGCACGACACCATCGAGGGCGGCAGCGACCGGGCCGGCGCCCGGCACTGACCCCACCCCAAATCACACGCAACGAAATCAAGCCCATGACTGACAACCGTCCCGAATCCAGCCCGACGGCCGACCAGCCGCTGGTCGTCGGCAGCCGTCGCTTCACCTCGCGCCTGCTGACCGGCACCGGCAAGTACAAGGACATGACCGAAACCCGCGAGGCCACCGAGGCCGCCGGGGCCGAGATCGTCACCGTGGCGATCCGTCGCAGCAACATCGGCCAGAACCCCGACGAGCCCAACCTGCTCGACGTGCTGCCACCGGAGCGATACACCATCCTGCCGAACACCGCCGGCTGCTACACCGCCACCGAGGCGGTGCGCACCTGTCGACTGGCGCGCGAACTCCTGGACGGGCACAACCTGGTCAAGCTCGAGGTGCTCGGCGACGAGAAGACCCTCTACCCAGACATCACCAACACCCTGCTCGCCGCCGAGACTCTGGTCGAGGACGGCTTCGAGGTGATGGTCTACACCTCCGACGACCCCATCGTCGCCAAGCGCCTCGAGGAGATTGGCTGCGTCGCGGTCATGCCGCTGGCCGCGCCGATCGGCTCGGGCCTGGGCATCCAGAACAAGTACAACCTGATGACCATCATCGAGAACGCCGAGGTGCCGATCATCGTCGATGCCGGCGTCGGCACCGCGTCGGATGCGGCCGTGGCCATGGAGCTCGGCTGCGACGGCGTACTGATGAACAGCGCCATCGCCCACGCGAACAACCCCGTGCTGATGGCCTCGGCGATGAAGAAGGCGATCGAGGCCGGCCGCGAGGCCTTCCTCGCCGGGCGCATGCCGAGAAAGCGCTACGCCAGCGCCTCCTCGCCCGTCGACGGCCTGTTCTTCTGATCCCATGAGCGAAACCAGCCAGAAAAGCGACGGCTTCCGGCGTCGCATCCGCTCGTTCATCCGCCGCGAGGGTCGACTCACGCCCGGCCAGCAGCGCGCGCTCAACGAGCTGGGGCCGAAGTACCTGATCGAGGCCGAGGGCCCGCGGATCGACCCGGCCGAACTGTTCGGCCGGACCGCGCCACTGACCCTGGAGATCGGTTTCGGCAACGGCGACAGCCTGGTCGAGATGGCCGCCAAGGACCCGGAGCAGGACTTCATCGGCATCGAGGTCCACCGCCCCGGCGTGGGCCACCTGCTCAACGGCATCGAGCACTTCGGCCTGACCAACCTCAAGGCCGTCTGCGGCGACGCCGTGCCGTTCCTCGAGCAGCGCCTGGGTGAGCAAAGCCTCGACCGACTGCTGCTCTACTTTCCCGATCCCTGGCACAAGAAGCGCCATCACAAGCGCCGCATCGTGCAGACGCCATTCGCGGATCTCGTCGCCACCCGCCTCAAGCCCGGCGGGCTGTGGCACCTGGCCACCGACTGGGCCGAGTACGCCGAACACATGCGCGAGGTGCTCGACGCCCACCCGGCCTTTACCGCCGAGCACGAGGGCACGGGCGAGAACGCCCGGCCCGACTGGCGCCCGCGCACCAAGTTCGAGCGGCGCGGCGAGGAACGTGGCCATCAGGTGTTCGACCTGCTCTACCGCCGCCGCTAGTCGGGCATGAGTCGCGACCCCTCACTGACCCTGCCGCTGGGCCGCGAGGCGCTGGTCATCCGGCGCCGCTACGAGACCGCCGTACTGGCGAACGATTTCCTGATCGGTCTGTGGTTCACGCTCGGCAGCGTCGCCTTCCTCGTTCCCGACTACGAATCGGTCGGCGCCTGGGTCTTCGTCATCGCCTCGCTGCAGTACCTGGTTCGCCCCAGCATTCGACTGGCTCGGAACATCCATCTGCAGCGAATTCGGCGTCGCCAGGCCGTGTCGGCCAAGACACCCTGAAACTCAGCAGGTGCTCGGCTCAAGGAACGCAGAGCGGTATGGCATTCGTGCAGCCTTCCCCAAGGCCCGGCAACCGCGCCATTCCGGGCCGGTTCGATAGGCAGCAACTTGTTCCCGGTGCCGTAAACCCATATTATCGTGGGCTTTCGTTTGCCCGGCGAGTCTCGTAGCGCGACCACGATTGCGCTCCTCTCCGGCCTACCGACCGAATTGCACCGCTTTTCCACGTTTCGTTTTATTGCTTTCCAACAGGAGGGACCATGTCCAAGAAGCATCCCGTTGTCGCGGTTACCGGCTCGTCCGGCGCCGGCACCTCGACCGTCAAGACCGCCTTCAATCACATCTTCCGTCGCGAGAGCATCTCGCCGGTCGTGATCGAGGGCGACAGCTTCCACGCACTCAACCGCAAGGACATGCGCGAGCGCATGGCCGCCGAGGCCGAGAAGGGCAACAACTTCTTCTCCCACTTCGGCCCCGAGGCCAACCACTTCGACAAGCTGGGCGAGCTGTTCAAGAGCTACGGCGAGTCGGGTTCCGGCAAGAAGCGCTACTACCTGCACAGCGACGAGGAAGCCGCCGAGCACAACGCGCGCCTGAACACCAACCTCGGCCCGGGCGAGTTCACCCCCTGGGAAGACATCCCGGCCGGCTCCGACCTGCTGTTCTACGAAGGCCTGCACGGCCTGGTGAAGACCGATGACGTCGACGTCGCCCAGCACGTCGATCTGGGCGTCGGCGTCGTGCCGATCGTCAACCTCGAGTGGATCCAGAAGATCTTCCGCGACAACGCCGAGCGCGGCTACTCCGCCGAGAAGATCGTCGACACCATCCTGCGCCGCATGCCGGACTACGTGAACTACATCACCCCGCAGTTCTCGCAGACCGACGTCAACTTCCAGCGCGTACCGACCGTCGACACCTCCAACCCGTTCATCGCCCGCGACATCCCGACCCCGGACGAGAGCGTGGTCGTGATCCGCTTCCGCGATCCAGACGAGTTCGGCGTCGACTTCCCGTACCTGCTGCAGATGATCCCGCACTCGTTCATGTCCCGCTACAACACCATCGTGGTGCCGGGCGGCAAGATGAGCTACGCGATGGACCTGATCCTGACCCCGCGTATCCATCGCCTGATCCAGGAACGCGACGCCTAAGCGTTCACGGATTCGCCGGAACGAAAAAAGCCCCCGCCGGCTCTGCGCCGCGGGGGCTTTTTCGTGTCCGCGACGGATCAAACCGTCCGGTGAGCCGACTTCAGGAGGGGGAATCGTCTCCGTTGCGCGACGTGGTCACATCCGCAGGGCCGTCGAAATAGCGGTAGCGGTCCCGACCGGCGGCCTTGGCCTCGTACATGGCCGCATCGGCGTGGTTGACCAGTGCCTCGGCATCATGCCCCTGCTCGGGGAAGACCGCGATGCCGATCGACACGCCGATCGAGACCGACTCGCCGTCGAGGTCGAATGGCTGGGTGAGCACCTCGATCACCTTGGCGGCGACCTGCCCGGCAAAGCGCGGCGCGGGCAACCCCTCGAGCAGGATCAGGAACTCGTCGCCGCCCAGGCGCCCCACGATATCCTCGTGGCGCAGCAGGCGTTGCAGGCGGCCGGCGACCTCGCGCAGCAGCCGGTCGCCCATCGCGTGGCCGAGCCGGTCGTTGACCTCCTTGAAGTAGTCCAGGTCGAGGAACAGCACCGCCAGGCGCGTGTTGTCCTGGCGCGCCCGGGCCACCGCCTCGCCGATCCGATACTTGAGCGAGGCCCGGTTGGGCAGGTCGGTCAACGAATCGTGGTGGGCCTGATGGCGGATCTGCTGCTCGGCCACCTTGGTCTCGGTGATGTCGTTGAAGATGTGGATGAAGTGGCTGACCCGATCCTGCTCGTCGGTCACCTTGCTGATGGTCTGCAACGCGGTCAGCCGCTCGCCACGTCGATTGCGGTAGTCGAGCTCGCCCTGCCAGCTGTGTTCGCGATTGAGCCGCTGGCAGATGCGCTCCAGCTGCTCGCTTTCCTCGTCATCGAGCTGGAACAGGTCGCTCATCGGCCGCCCCATCACCTCGTCGGCGCTGAAACCGGTGATGCGCGTGAACGCCGGGTTGACCCGCAGGATGCGATGGTTGGGCGAGGTGATCATGATCGCCTCGCCGGTGCCCTCGAACACGCTGCCGGCCAGGCGCAGCTCACCGGCCGAGCGCTCGAGCTCCTCGGCCTGCTCCGACAGGCGTTGCAATACCGGACGCAACGCCCGCGCGGCCAGCCAGGCGACCAGCGGCAACAGCAGGAGCACCACGCCCAGCGGCCAAAGCAGGCGCGCGACCACCGGCTGGTAGAAGCTCCAGAAATCGGACTCGATCAGCAGCAGGCAGCGACCGCCGCCGACCGGCGTGTGGAACAGCACACGGGCCTCGCCATCCAGCTCGGGCCAGACCACGCCGGGACCGGTTGGGTCGATCCGCGAAAGCTCGCCGGCGATTGTCTCGCGCGCCTTCTCCATCTCCAGCCCGGTGCCGTCGGCGTTCACGCCCACGAGTCGCTCGCCGCGGTAGTCGAGCAGAAAACCGCGCGCGGAGGGCTCGAGTGTGCGCGCCCGCTCGAGCAGGCTGACCAGGCTATCGACCTCGAAGAACAGCACGTCGGTGCCGAGCCGCTGGCCGTCCTCGGCCCAGATCGGCGCGACCGTGCGCCAGACGATGCGGTTCTCGAACCGCACCAGCCGGCTCTGCACATCGCCAAGCTCGTCGAGGACCGTGTGCTCCGGCACCTCGGCGGTCACGCCCTCGTCGACGATCTCCTCGCCGAACGGCCCGAGCCGCTTGATGCCCACCAGCGCGGCCGAGGTGCCCAGCGCATCGGCCAGCCGCGGGGCGGTGTACTCGGTGAGCGATTCGATCGACATCTGGCCGTCGACGTAGGCCTCGAGGCGGCGGCGGATTTCCGTGCGGCTGGTGACCTGGCGGGCGATACCCTCGTAGCGCTGCACCAGGTTGTCGAGTGCCGCCCCCTGCGCCTGGATACCCATCAGGGTGCTGCGCTCCAGGCCCTCGCGCGAGGACTGGTAGATGGGCACGGCGGTGACCAGCGCGACCAGGATGCCGCTGACGAGGACACCCAGCACGGCGAGCAGCATCGCCTTGCGGCGGATCAGTCGGACGGCATTGAGCTCGGGCATGGGCCGGGGGACTCCGGTCGACATCGGCCACCCGGCGCCGGGGGCTGCGATTGGGCGGCGGGGAGAGCGCAAGCAGCAGCGTGCGCGCAACGGCGGCAATTATCCCAGAAAGCCGTCCCCGTAACCACCGGCGCGGGCGGGACCACGCCGCTCAAGCCCATGAAAAGTGCGGGGAATCGTGTTGATCGATTGCCTTGGGCTCACCCCTCGCGCCGGGACGAGGCCCGGAGTGCCTCGCGCCACGACTCGGCCTGCTCGCCGATCACGGCAGCCCGCTCGGCATCGATGCGCTCGACGTGCTTCCATTGCAGCGCGGTGCGCGGGTGACGAGCGAAGCGCTCGCGGTGGCGCAGCAGGAAATCCCAGTAGAGGGTGGTGAACGGGCAGGCCGACTCGCCCACCGCCTCACCCGGATCGAAGCGGCAATGCGCGCAGTAGTTGCTCATGCGCTGAATGTAACGCCCCGAGGCGACATAGGGCTTGCTCGCCATCACCCCGCCATCGGCGTACTGCGACATGCCGAGCACGTTGGGCAGCTCGACCCACTCGACCGCGTCCACGTAGACGGCCAGGTACCACTCGTGGACCGCCTGCGGGCGCACGCCCAGCAACTGGGCGAACAGGCCGGTGACCATCAGGCGCTGGATGTGATGGGCATACCCGAGGCGCAACGTCTGGCCGATCGCCTGGTCGAGGCAACTCATCGGGATGGGCTCGCCGTCGGCCATCCGTCCGCGCCAGTAGAAGGTGGGCAACGGCTCGTCGGCCTCGAGTGCATTTCCCCGCGCGTAATCGGGCATGCCCCACCAGTAGAGCCCGCGCACGAATTCGCGCCACCCCAGCACCTGGCGGATGAACCCCTCGGCGGCGGCCAGCGGCATGCGCCCGTCCCGCCAGGCGGACTCCACCGCCTCGATCACCCGTCGCGGGTCGATCAGCTTGAGGTTGAGCGCGGCCGACAGCCGCGAGTGGTACAACCAGGGCGCATCGGTCCACATGGCGTCCTGGTAGGCGCCGAACGCGTGGCCGCGCTGCTCGATGAAATCGACCAGCGCCTGCTCGCCCTGGGCCGGGGTGACCGGCCAGTCGAATCGTGACAGCGCGTCGTGATCCTGGCCGGGGTGGTCGAGGAATCGCGCCTGCACGAGATCGATCACCTCACGCGTGACCCGGTCGGGCGGGAAGCGGGCCGGCTCGGGCATCAGCCCCGGACCACGGGCATCGAAGGACTGCCGGTTGGCGGCATCGAAATTGAACTTCCCGCCCACCGGCTCGTCGCCGTCCATCAGCACGGCAAACCGGCACCGCTGGGCCCGGTAGAAATGCTCCATGCGCAGGGTCTTGCGCCCCGCCGCCCAGTCGGCAAACCACGCGTCATCGACCAGGAAATGCCGATCGCCACGCTCCTCGAGCGGGACGCCGGCCTCGCTGACCAACGCCGCCAGGGCGTCGCGCAGCCGATACTCCCCCGGGCACACCCAGATCACCCGTTGCGGGGTCCAGCGCTCGATCGCCTGGGCCAGGGCGGCCTCCAGCGTGGGCAGGTTGTCGTCCTCGGCCGTGGCGGGCAGTTCCCGGTAGTCGACCCGCCAGCCATCGACCCGGCGGTCGGCGGCAAAGTGCCGCATGGCCGACAGGAACAACGCGATGCGCGACTGGTGCGACCAGACGTGACACGCCTCGTTGGCCACCTCCGCCATCCAGATCACGTCGCACGAGGGATCGGCGCCGTCGAACAGCGCGCTGTCGGGGTTGAGCTGATCACCCAGCACGACCAGCAGGTGTCTAGCGGTCATGTGATCTCCTTTCGCGACGACAGCGTTCCGAGCAGTAGACGACACGCACCCAGTCCCGCGCCCACTTGCGCCGCCAGGCAAATGGTCGGTTGCACACCGGACAGACCTTGCTTGGCCGGTTGACGGGCTGATTGCGTGCCTGCCGCGCCATCAGCCCGGCCACCTGACGGGCACCACGCGCGTCCAGTCATTGCAACAACGAGGGTGCGGGCCTCGCCGGGGGACGGCGGGACAGGTCGGATCGAGCGAAACAACGGGTCGAAACATGGCGGGGCAAATTTCTGTGCAAAACCTGTACAGAGTTTATACACTCTAGCCGTAATCTGCCGAATGCCCGGAGACCCTGCGTGACCCAGACCAGCCCCTTCGTTCCCCCCACCGCCCAACCGCTCGATATCGCCGTGATCGGCTCGGGCATCGCCGGCTTGGGCTCGGCGTGGCTGCTCGGCCAGCGCCACCGGGTGACGCTGTTCGAGCAGAACGACTACATCGGCGGTCACACCCACACCCATCTGGTCGATGACGGTCGCGGCGGCGGGGTGGCGGTCGACAGCGGGTTCATCGTCTGCAACCGCCCCAATTACCCGCACCTGTTCGGCCTGCTCGAGTCGCTCGAGATCGCGACGCAGCCCACCGACATGTCCTTCGGCATGAGCATGGACGCCGGGCGTCTGGAATACAGCGGCGACAACCTCGACACCCTGTTCGCGCAACGGGCCAACCTGCTGCGGCCGAGCTTCCTGCGCATGGTCAGTGAGATCCTGCGCTTCAACCGTCTGGGCAAGGCGGCACTCGGCGATGACTCGCTCGGCACGCGCACCCTGGGGCAGTTCCTCGAACACCATCGCTTCTCGCCGCGACTCGCCGAGGACTACCTGCTACCCATGGCCGCGGCGATCTGGTCCTGCCCGACCCGGCAGATGCGCGCCTTCCCGGCACGAAGCTTCCTGCAGTTCTTCGACAACCACGGCCTGATGAACGTGGCCGACCGCCCGCAGTGGGAGACGGTCGTGGGCGGCTCACGCCGCTACGTCGAGCGGATGCTGGCCGAACGCCGCTTCGAGGCACTCACCGCCCACCCCGTCACGCGGGTCGAGCGCGACGAGACCGGCGTGACCTTGCCCGAACACGGGCGACGCTTCGATGCCGTGGTGATGGCCGGGCACGCCGACCAGACGCTCGCCGCACTCGACCGGGCCGACTCGGCCGAGACCGGCGTACTCGGCGCGTTCCGCTTCCAGAAAAACCGCGCCTTCCTGCATCGCGACATCGCGCTGATGCCGACGCGCCGCAAGGTCTGGTCGAGCTGGAACTACCTGGGGCGGCGCGATGCCGACGGCGAACGGGCCGTGGCCGTGACCTACTGGATGAACCGCCTGCAGCGACTGGAGTCGGCCCACGACTGGCTGGTGACGCTCAACCCCTTCGAGCCGCCCCGCGAGTCCCTGATCGAGCGCGAGATCACCTACCACCACCCGGTTTTCGATGCCCGCGCCGTCGCCGCCCAGGCCGAGCTGCCGGCCCTGCAGGGCCATCGCCGCACCTTCTACGCCGGCGCGTGGACCGGCTACGGCTTTCACGAGGACGGGCTCACCTCGGCGGTGGCCGTCGCCCGCCAGTTCGGCGTGCCGATTCCCTGGGAGGACACCACCTCGACTGCCTCCTCAGGCGACCCATCCAGCAGCCCTGGGACGGAGGCGGCGTGACCTCGGCGCTCTACCAGGGCTGGGTGATGCACCAGCGGTTCACGCGGGCCCGCTACCGCTTTTGCTACCGCGTTTTCTCGCTCCTGGTGGATCTCGACGATCTCGAGGCCGGCTTTCCCGACCAGCGCCTGCTCTCGCACAACCGCTTCAACCTGTTCTCGGTCCACGACCGCGATCACGGCCCGCGCCGCGACATGCCGCTGCGTGACTGGATCACGGCCACGGCACATGCCCAGAGCATCGACATCGAGGGCGGCAGGATCCTGGTCTCGGCCTACCCGCGGGTGCTGGGTTACCAGTTCAACCCCCTGACCGTCTGGTACTGCCATGACCGGTCCGGCGAGCTGGTCGCGATCGACTGCGAGGTGAGCAACACCTTCGGCGGGCACCACCACTACTTCCTGCACGACCACGGCCGGCCGCTGGAAAAGCCCTTCCGCGCGCAGGCTGACAAGGTGTTCCACGTCTCGCCGTTTTTGCCCATGAACATGCGCTACCACTTCCGGCTCTCGCGCCCCGGCGAGCGCCTGGGCGTGGCGATCCGCGAGACCGAAGTCGACAGTGATGGCGGCGAGACCCTGACACTCGTCGCCACCCACACCGCCCAGCGCCGCCAGCTCACCGATCGCCGGCTGATGCTCGAGGCGCTGCGCATCCCGTTTCTCACCCTCAAGGTGATTGGCCTGATCCACTGGCAGGCCCTGAAAATCTGGCTCAAGGGCGGACGCTTTCACAAGAACCCGCCACCACCGGCATCGGAGGTCAGCTCATGCCCATCGTCCAAACACGGAACCTGAGCCCCGTCTCGGGCTCCACGGCCGGCGAGCGACCGGCCGAACACGCCCTGCCATTGAGCGCGCGCTGGGTGACCCATTTGCTGGCCGACATCCGCATCGGCCGCGTCCGGGTCACCACCGATGACGGCGGGTTCGCCGAGTTCGTCGGTGCCGAGCACCCCGAGCTTGCCGCCAGCTGGCACCTGCACCACCCGGCCCGCCTGTTCTCGCGCATCGCGCGACTGGGTGATATCGGCATCGCCGAAGGCTTTATCGAAGGCGACTTCACCACCGACGACCTGACCAGCCTGCTCGAGATCGGCGCACGCAACGTCGAGGCGATCGGCCACGACCTGCGCCCGGGCTTCTGGGCGCGACTCGGCCACCGCATCCAGCATGCCCTGCGCGCCAATCACCGCCGCGGCAGCCGGCGCAACATCGCCGCGCACTACGATCTCGGCAACGACTTCTATCGCCTGTGGCTCGACGAGTCGATGACCTACTCCTCGGCCCTGTTCGCCGAACCCGACGAGTCGCTGGTCACCGCCCAGCAGCGCAAGTACGACCGACTGCTCGACGGCCTCGGGGCCAAACCGGGCGACCGGCTGCTGGAGATCGGCTGCGGCTGGGGCGGGCTGGCCGAGACGGCGGCCCGGCGAGGCCTGCACCTCGACGGACTGACCCTGTCGACCGAGCAGCTCGCCTGGGGCCGCGAGCGGCTGGCCGCCGCGGGCCTGGATGACCGCGCCCGCCTGCACCTGACCGACTACCGCGACCAGGGCGGCCGGTTCGATCACATCGTCTCGATCGAGATGTTCGAGGCGGTCGGCGAGCGCTACTGGCCGACCTTCTTCCAGACGGTATACGACCGGCTCAAGCCCGGCGGCCGCGCGGCCATCCAGGTGATCACCATCGACGAGGACGCGTTCGAGGCCTACCGCCGCGAGCCCGACTTCATCCAGCTCTACATCTTCCCCGGCGGCATGCTGCCCTCGGTCGAGCGCTTCCACGCCGGCGCCGAGCGGGCGGGGCTGACCGTGCGCGAGACCCAACGCTTCGGTCACGACTACGCCCGCACGCTGGCGCGCTGGCGCGAGCGCTTCGACGCCGTCGAGCCGCAGCTCGAGGCCCTGGGCTTCGATCACCGCTTCCGCCAGACCTGGCGCTACTACCTCGCCTACTGCGAGGCCGGCTTTCTCGCCGACCGGATCGACGTCGCCCAGGTCATCCTGGAACGCCCGTGAACACCCGCGCGAGCACCGCACCACGACTGACCCTGTGGCAGGTGCTCGCCTACGGCGCCCCCGGCCTGCCGCTGGCGCTGATGGGCATTCCGCTCTACGTCTACCTGCCGCCGTTCTACGCCAACGAGCTGGGACTGGGCCTGGCCGCCGTGGGCACCGCACTGATGCTCACGCGTCTCTGGGACGTGATCACCGACCCGGTGGTCGGCTACCTCTCCGACCGCATCCCCGGGCGCCATCGGCGCAAGTGGCTGATGGGCGCCGGCATGCCGCTGTTGATCGTCTCGCTCTGGTTCCTGCTGCGCCCGGACGACGACGTCGGGCTGTGGCATCTCTACCTGTGGGGACTGGCCGCCTTCCTCGGCTGGACGCTGATCCAGCTGCCCTACACCAGCCTGGGCGCGGAGGCCGACCCGACCCCGCACGGGCGCACCCGCCTGGCGGCCGGCCGCGAAGGTCTGGCCCTGGTGGGCACCGTGCTGGCCGCCGCCCTGCCCATCCTGCTCGGCAGCGAGGCCCCGGCGGACGTGCTCACGGCGGTGTTCTGGCTGATGGCGATCCTGCTGCCGGCAGGCTTCTTCGTGATGGCGGCAAGCACGCCCGAACCGGCGATCCATCGCCCACTGGTCGACTGGCGACACGGCTGGCCGCTGTTGAAACACAACCGGCGCCTGCGCGGGTTGCTGGGTGGGTACTTTCTCAACAACCTGGCCAACGGCATCCCCGCCGCGCTGTTCCTGATGTTCGTCGCCGACCGGCTCGGCGCCCAGAACTGGCTCGGCTGGCTGCTGCTCCTGTATTTCGGTGCCGGCATCGCCGCGCTGCCGGCCTGGACGGCGATCGCCCGACGGATCGGCAAGCGCCGCGCCTGGGGCGCATCGATCCTGCTCGCGGCGATCAGCTTCTCGTTCGCCCCGTGGCTGGGCAGCGGTGACGTGGCCTGGTTCGCCCTGATCTGCGCGGTCTCGGGCCTGAGCCTGGGGGCCGACATGGCATTGCCGGCCTCGATCCAGGCCGACATCGCCGGGATCGACAGCGACGAGGGCGGCGGCGATCGGGCCGGGCTGTTCTTCGGCCTGCTGGGGCTGGCGACCAAGCTCGCCCTGGCGGTGGCCGTGGGCGTGGGCTTCGGGCTGTTGTCGCTGGCCGGCTTCGAGGCGGGCGACAGCGACACCACCGCCCTGGCCGTCACCTACGGCGCCCTGCCGGTCGTCTTCAAGCTCGCTGCCGCCTGGCTGGTCTTCCGACAGCTGACCGATACCGAATCCCACCTGCGAGGTACCACCCCATGATCCGACACCTCACCGTGGCGAGCGCGCTCGCCCTCACCCTGCTACTCACGGGATGCAGCAGCATGAAACTCGAGCAGTTCCAGGGCACCACGCCCGCCTTCGATCTCACCGGCTACTTCGAGGGCCAGACCTGGGCGCACGGCATCTTCGAGAGCCGCGGCGGCGAGATCAAGCGCCAGTTCCGCGTCGAGATCGACGGCTACTGGGAGGGCGAGGAATTCGTCCTCGACGAGGATTTCGTCTACGACGACGGCGAGACCGACCAGCGCACCTGGCGCATCACGCCCACCGGCGAGGGGCGCTACGTGGGCCGGGCCGGCGATATCGTCGGCGAGGCCGCCGGCCACGAGGTGGGTCAGGCGCTCAACTGGCGCTACGTGCTGCGCCTGCCCTACGGGGATTCGACCATCGACGTGGCCTTCGACGACTGGATGATCCGCCGCAGCGAGAACGTGGTGATCAACCGCGCGACGGTGACCAAGTTCGGCATCCGCGTCGGCGAGGTGACGCTGTTCTTCACCAAGACCGATCCGGACGGGGAGGCATCGTGATGGGCCGCTTGGGGCTGATGGTGGCCGGCATGGCGCTGCTGATCGGCACGTCATCCACCGCGTTTGCCCGGGATTTCCCGACGGAACGCACGCTCGGCGAGTCCCCACTGGTCCTGCAGGGCTCGGGCACGGCCAGCTACATGATCTGGGACGTCTACGACGCGGCGCTCTACGCCCCGGCCGAGGCCGACGAGCAAGCGATCGTCGACGCCGAGGTGCCCATGAGCCTGATCCTCGAGTATCACCGCGACGTCGGGGTCGAGGACATCCGCAAGGCGACCTGGGTGGCGTTGGACAAGCAGTACGGAGGCGAGGCGCGCGAGGCGTTGCGACCGAAGATCGACGCAATCCAGAGCGCCATGATCGACGTGACCGACGGCGACCGCTATCGCCTCGACTGGGACCCGGCAACCGAACGGCTGACCCTGAAACTCAACGACGAGATGCGCTTCGAGTCCGACGACCGCGAGCTTGCGCGGGCCTATTTCGGTATCTGGCTGGCCGAGCCGCCGCTGTCGGACACGCTGCGCACCGCCCTGCTGTCCCGAGTGGACTGACGGCGCGGCGAAGGAAAAGTCGCCGGGGCGACCGGCCCGGCGATCGGAAGGACGCTCAGACCGCGGCCGGCAACGGCTCCTCGACCACCTGCCGGGCCGGCAGGTATTCCCACCAGGCCACGGCCGGGCCGTCGGCGGCCATCGGGCGCAGATACCGGGCGTGCTCGGCTTCCTTGCCGGCGTTGTCGTAGTCCATGCCGTCCTTACGGAACGAGGCGAGGATGCGCTGGCGCGAGATCTCTTCCTTGCCGTCGATCAGCCCGGGGTGGTTGCGCAGCACGAAGTCCGGCTGGAAGAAGAAATAGGTGTAATCGAAGCCGTACGGGTTGCGCGGGTGGTCCTCGGGATAGCAGACACCGAAGGCGGTCAGGAACATGGTCTCGCCGGCCCACTCGAACTTCCAGCCGGGCTTGTCGTCGACCCGCTCGAGGCAGCGCGATCCGGCCGGGTCGATGCGGTTGAGCCCCTCGAGCAGGGTGGCGGTGGTTTCGGCCAGGCGCTCGACCGAACGGCTGAAGGAGGCCGGCAGGCGGAAGGCCAGCCCCTTGAACTTCTCCTTGCGCGCCACCGTCATGAAGCGGAACAGGTCCTCGCCGAACTGGCGCACGTTGGCATCGAAGCCACGCGCCGGATCGTAGTCGCGCGCCCCCCAGTACTTGCCCGACGGGGCGAAGATGCAGCGGGTCTTGTCGACCGCGCCCATGAACTCCAGGTGCGTCGGCGAGTAGACGGGCACGTGCGCCGCCGTCCGAGCGAAGCCGGCGCGCACGGCCTCGGCCACCTCGGCGCGCATCACCTGGGCGTGCACCTCGGCCATGTGCTCGGGGAACTGCGCGGCGATCACCGCGAACAGGGTGTTGGTCAGGCTCTGCAGGCTCGCCAGCCCGTTGGCGGGCAGCGACGGGGCCATGGCCGGCACCTCGTCGTAGAAGCGCAGGGTCGCGGCCAGGTCGGCCAGCCGCTCGGGCAGCATCGCCGCCGGGTAGAGCGTGCGCCCCTCCTCGGATTGGCAGGTCTTCAGGGCCTTGTCGGCCTGGACGTAGTAGCGGTGGGCCGTCTCCAGCACCAGGAACGAAAGCAGGGAGAGATCGAGGTCATCCGCGGCGCGCGGTGACAGCCAGTCGCGTTCGGCCAGCGCCTCGGCCAGCCGGATGGCCGCCGCGTCGTCGAGGGTCGCGCCCTGTTCCAGCGCCCAGCCACCGACCAGCCGACGACCCAGCACAAACTGCTTCATGATGTTCATGGCACGCCCCGTTTTCTATGCTCACCTCTCAACCCACAAGTCACTGATTTGAAACATCAAACCAGCGGCTCGCCATACCCCGCCGCGCCGAGCGGAGCGCGCAATCTACCGGATAATGGCCGTGGGCGCAAAAAAGGGGGCGAAACCGGGCCGCGCCATCGCGCTAAGCCATTGCAGAAAAACGGGTTTTACCCAAGGGAAGGTCTGTACGAATGCCATGCCACTCTGGCTTGGCGAGTCGTTCGTGATCAAGGCGCGATGTCGCCGGCGTGCCGGTGGCCACGTCAAGGCATCGCAACGCGGAGCATGGGCGACCCGGAACGGCGTGCCAGCGGCACGCCGCAGCCCGGGAAGCGCCGAGCAGCGCGAGGCAGGAACGACTCGCCAAGCCCCGCCGGGCACGCCTTGAGCCGGGCATCTGCTGCGTTGTCGTCCTGGGAAAGGGAATCACCCTTCCGCGGCGGACGAGCGCCTTGCACCTGCCCGGCTCAAGGCGCGCAGAGCGGTATGGCATTCGTGCAGACCTTCCCTAGCTGTGGAGTCTCATGAGGTTGTCCTCGGGTAACCCAAGGACGCTGATGGGCGGTTTATGGTCAAGGCTGCCATGTTGCCGGTGCCAATTGTAGTCATGCAGCCATCTGGGTAAGTGCTGAGCACGTTC